>DJFA01000054.1:33070-57015 GCA_002431975.1 Ruminococcus sp. UBA5884 | reverse complement strand
GGCAAAAAGGACAACAGCAGAAAAATATGGACAGTATTCATATTCCTTGTATGGTACAATGTATATTTCAGCTGATATTTCAGGAGGAACTTATGGCAACTGTTGTAACCTATAAATATATAAAGCAGAATCCTGATATAATGGAATATATAAGACGTGCTGACAAAACTCTTGAGGCTCTCGGATATACGGAACATTCATTCGCCCATGTGGAAAAGGTAGCCCAGACTGCAAGCATGATTCTTTCAGAACTCGGATATCCCGAAAGACAGATTGAACTTGCAAGAATAGCCGGAATTATGCATGATATAGGCAATGTTATAAACCGTATAGACCATGCCCAGAGTGGTGCGGTAATGGCATTCCGTCTGCTTGACAATCTCAATATGCCGGCAGATGAAATATGTTCAATAATATCAGCTATAGGCAATCATGACGAATCAACGGCAATGCCTGTTGACCCTATTTCAGCCGCCCTTATAATCGGAGATAAAACAGATGTACGCAGAAGCCGTGTGAGAAATACTGATTTGCTTACATTTGATATACATGACCGTGTGAATTATGCGGTTGAAAAATCACTGCTTCATTTCAATGATGACAAGACTGCTCTTATTCTTGAACTTGATATAGATACTGAAATATCATCTGTTATGGAATACTTTGAAATATTCCTTGACAGAATGCTGCTCTGTAAAAAAGCATCTGAATATCTCGGTCTTAAATTCAGAATGACTGCAAACGGTACAAAAATTTTGTAGGAGGAATAAAAATGAATTCTCGTTATCAGCATCTTATTGACCTTAATGATTATCCGGTATCATGGTGGAATCAGGTTATTGCTCTGGGGCAGGATATATGCAGAAATCCTCAGAGATACAACGGAGCTTGCAACGGAAAAATAATGGCGACTCTTTTCTATGAACCGTCAACAAGAACTCAGATGTCTTTCCAGACAGCTATGATAAGACTCGGCGGAAGTATAATCGGCTTTGACAATCCTGCCACTTCATCTGTTGCAAAGGGTGAAAACCTCAAGGATACAACTAAAATCGTAAGCAATTATGCTGATATCCTTATTATGAGAAATCCTCTTGCCGGTTCAGCAAAGGCAGCCGCTCTTACAGCTGACTGTCCGGTAATAAATGCAGGTGACGGCGGTCATCTCCATCCGACACAGACTCTTACAGACCTCCTTACTCTCAAGGAGGAAAAGGGAAGACTTGATAACCTTAAAATCGGTCTTTGCGGCGACCTTATAAACGGCAGAACAGTACATTCTCTCTGTAAGGCTCTTTCATGCTATCCGAATAATGAATTTATACTTATATCAACTGATGAACTCAGACTCCCGTCATATATAAAAGATGTTCTCAATGCAAACAACTGCAAATTCAGGGAGGTATTCTCACTTGATGAGGCAATAGGAGAACTTGATGTGCTTTATATGACAAGAATTCAGCGTGAGAGATTTGCAAGCGAGGAGGAATATCAGAATCAGAAGGATACATATATTCTTGACAGAAAAAAGATGAAAAAGGCATCTCCCGACCTTATAGTACTTCATCCTCTGCCAAGAGTTGATGAAATTTCCGTTGATATAGATGATGACCCGAGAGCAATCTATTTCAAGCAGGCTAAATATGGTATGTATGTAAGAATGGCACTTATTATAACCATGCTTGAAAATCAGTCACCTTCAAAACTGCTTTATGGTTCAGTAAGAAAAGATGTATGCTGTAAAAATCCGAAATGCATAACACAGTCTGAAAGCTATCTGCCAAAGAGTTTCAGAGGCAAGGGCGATATTCTTGAATGTGAATACTGTGACGAGAGAATACTTATATAAATAATTGAAATATAAAAAATGCGGCCGGAATTTAAATTCTGACCGCATTTGTTTTATACAGTGAAAAAATTATTTTATAACACTGATTGCATCTGAAATAGTTTTTTCATATGCTTCTTTACCATATTTATCAACTTCCGCCTTGTTCTTTTCGCCGTGAGTAAGACAGCCTGCACCGCCTATACAGCCTCCTGTACAAGCCATGCCTTCAATGAAATTGCCCTGAAGCACATTTTTTGAAGCCTTGAGCAGAGCCATTCTGCACTGTTCAATTCCATCACAGGCAACAGGTTTATATTCAAAATCAGTATCACCATGTTCTTTAAGACCTTGAGCAACTGAATCTGAAAGACCGCCGCTTCTTGCAAATATTCTTCCGAAATATGAGGCATTGTCAAGGAGTTCCTCATCGAGTTCAGTTATTTCAATACCTTTTCCGTCAAAAAGAGCCTGAAGTTCTTCAAATGTTATAACGCTGTCGATATACGGACGCACCTTTTCAAGCTGAGCCTCTGCTTTTTTTGCGGTACAAGGGCCTATGAACACTATTTTGCAGTCAGGGTCATTTTTCTTGATATACTGTGCAATGGTTGCCATAGGGGAGAGGTTATGCGAGATATGCTGTTTCATATTCGGGAACTGTTTGTTTATATAGTCAACAAATGCCGGACAGCATGAGCTTGTCAGAAAGCCTTTTTCAACAAGTTCCCTTGATTCAGCATCAGCAACCATATCCGCACCGAGAGCTGCTTCAATAACGCTGTAGAATCCGAGTTCCTTTATGCCTTTTACTACCTGACCGAGTTTTGCATATCTGAACTGGCTTGAAATAGACGGTGCAGCCACAGCATATACTTTATATTTTTTATTGCTGTCACTTTCCATAAGGAGTTTTATTGTATCAAGTATGAATGATTTATCCATTATAGCTCCGAAAGGACACTGATAGACACAAGCACCGCATGATATGCATTTGTCATTGTTTATAGAGGCAGCTTTTGATTCACTCATTGAAATAGCTTTTACCTTGCAGGCATTTTCGCATGGACGCTTATTGTTTGCAATGGCACTGTAAGGACAGACTTTTGCACACGCACCGCATTCAACGCATTTTGACTTGTCAATATGAGCCTTCTGATGTCTGTCAAATGTTATTGCATTTCTGGGACAGACTTCTTCACAGCGGTGAGCGATACAGCCACGGCAGGCAGCAGTTACTTCATATCCGCCTACAGGACATTCATCACAGGCTATATCGATAACTTCAATGACGTTTGGATTTTCCTTGTTTCCGCCCATAGCAATCTTGACACGTTCAGAGAGTATGGCTCTTTCCTTGTATACGCAGCATCTCATTGTAGCCTGAGGGCCGGGAGCAATTATTTTCGGGATATCGGTGACTTTTTCAAGCAGATTTCCTTCAAATGCATACTTAGCGACTTCACGAAGGACTTTATATTTGAGATACTGTACTTTTGTATCAAATTTTCTCATAATTATATTTCTCCCGTAATTTTAAAAATAGCTTACTTTGATTTTTTTGCCCATTTTTTTAAGACATTCAGCCAGTTCGTCAACAAGACGCATTTTTATATTGAAATTTATAGGAAGGTCGGGATTCTGATGTGCAGGATTGACAGCAGTTCCGACAAAGAAATTTATATCTGTTGCTTCTTCAAAAAGCAGTCTTGCAATCTGTGAAGCACCATCTTTTTTATAGCTCCAGCTGACATATGATTCATTGTCCTCAAGATAATTCTTAGCATATTCGAGGACTTTATTTATAGTAATGACTCCTTCAGTAACGAGGTCAATACCTTCAACGACTGCTATAGGAGGTATTTCAGGGTCAGGAAAATCGAGCTTTGGCTTGATAGGTTTTCCGAGATACTGTGCGGCAATAGTTGAAGTAGTTCCGCCGCATACGATATGTTTTCCCTCCTTTGAGAAGAAAAGCGACATCATTTTATTGCAGTCGTCCCTGTTTGCAGGAGGGCCTATAAGGAGATTCATAGGTTCTCTTTTTCTTATGCGTACAGTGCATACGGTCGTATCATCGCCGGGCTTATAGCCGTAAAGCTTGTTGCATTCATCAAGAATTATCGTTGAAAGAGTCTTTGCAGTAAAGCCTACATCATAAAGCATTTCAACAAATTCTATGATATTTTTTCTCTGCCAGCCGAAATTCATTTTATTTCCGACTCCGGCATATATAGCACCGTCGCTCATTGTTATAAATATATCATTTTCCTGAAGCATGACTTTTGAACGATAGATTTTTTTGCTGTCTATATTCATAAGAGTCATAGGAAGCTCAATATTTTTTCCGTCACGGAGGAAAATTACATGAGGATTGTCATACTGGATTATTTCAGCGTATTCATTGTCAACTATTTTTATTATTGTGAATGTTGAATATGCAACGCCTCTGACGGAGCATACAGGCAGAGTTCCGGCAATTGTTTCAACGCATTGTTCTACTGAAAGACCCTCAGCTATCATAGTTGAAATTATTTTTGAAGTAAGCGTTGAAAGTATATTGGCTTTTACACCGCTTCCGAGTCCGTCAGCAAGAACCACAACAGTTTCATTGCTGTTCTGTTCAACAATATCAACATGGTCACCGCAAAGCTGTTCGCCGTTTTTGTTGATACTGCGGTAACCGATATCAGTACAAAGGTTATTCATCTTTCAGCGACTCCTTCAGTTTAGTAAGGGCAACCTTGGTTTCAGCAACAGTTTCTCCGAGCAGAGAAGCAATTTCCTGAACCACACGCATCTGTTTGTCAATTACCTTGTCAGTAACATCAATAGTCTGGCGGCTGATTTGTTCTTTGCGTTCCTTCTGAGTTTCCTCAGCGGTTATGTCACGCATTATGCACATGAGTACATGATATTCCCTGTCATAGATAATAGTTTCCTCTGCATATTTGTTATATTCGGCAAGATAAACGTGCTTGTCACGGATATTTGAGCCGGAAAGCTTTACGTCCATAAAATCCTTAGGGTCAAGAATTCTTATTACCTGTTCACCGAGTACATCGGAAGCATTCCTGATATTCATAAGAGAGAGAGCAGCTCTGTTTATCTGCTGGACTTCAAGGCTTTCGTTGAGAACTATTATTGCATTAGGGGTATTGTTGATGATATTGTCTGAGAAATTTTCTGCTCTGTCTTTAAGGAACGGCAGACACATACTGAGGTCAGCTTTTCCCTGATATACAGCAACAGCTTTTTCACGGCAGGTATTATATCCGCATGAGCCGCAGTTGAGTTCATGTTCCGGACGGGTCTTGCCCATCTGGTTGAGTATAGTTTTAATCTGTGATTCGCTTGGTACAGGCTTATCAAGAGGTATGCGTGAATATGTTTTTGATATGTCAAGTTTGTCATTTACTACAAAATCGTCAGAGCCTGCATAATCAGAAACTGCCTTGAAGTCACGGACAGGAGAACGGTGGAATTTTTCCATTACAGGGCCGCCTATACAGCTTCCTGTGCATGATGACATTTCAATAAAGCATTTTGATATATTGCCCTCCTGAATGTCTTTAAGAGCAGCAATACAGTTTTCAGTACCGTCAACAGCGATATATGTATAATCTGAATTTTCAGGCTTATCCATGGTTTTGAGTATACCGCCGGTTGTCGGGAAAAGTCTTGCACGGCTGTTTTCGTCTGAATCGGTTTCATTTTCAAGAGTAATATTTTCAGCTTCAAACCATTTAGTGAGTTCTTCAAAGGTAAGAACACAGTCAACAGTTCCGCTGTACATAGAAGCTTCATCTTTTTTTGAAACACATGGACCTATAAAAACAGTCTTTGCATTCGGATAACGTTTTTTGATATCAGTGCAGTGAGCCATCATAGGTGACATTACATCAGCGAGATATTCAAGGCATGAGGGGAAATATTTCTGTATAAGGAGATTGACAGTGTGGCAGCATGATGAAATAATTATATTTTTATTGTTCTTAGCAATCATTTTTTCATACTGTTTTTTAACAATGGTAGCACCGACAGATGTTTCTTCTGCATCAAAGAATCCGAGCTTTTTAAGAGCATTTCTGACTGATGATATTCCCACGCCGTAATTTGCGATGAAAGAAGGAGCAATACTTGCTATAACAGGATTTTCCTCGCCGATAAGAACCTTTGCTTTTTCAGTATCATCGATTATTTCCTTTGCGTTCTGGGGACAGACTACAAAGCACTGACCGCAGAGTATGCATTCATCTGATACGATATTAGCCTGATTCCCTGAAAATCTTATTGATTTTACAGGACAGTGTCTTATGCATTTATAGCAGTTTTTGCAGTTTGATTTTTTAAGTCTTAAACATTCAGACATAATTGTTCACTCCTGTATTATAATCTTGTAAGTATTTCATCATCAAAGAAATTTTCAGCAGTTTCGGGAGTAAGTGAAAAGAATTCGTCATCTATAGTACAGCATACTCCGCTCTGGCATTTGCCCATGCAGAAAGTACCGCTGAGTTCTACTTTTTCATCAAGATTATTTTCTGCAATAAGAGCCTGAAGTTTTTCAACAACCTGTCTTGAGCCTTTAAGATGGCATGAGCTTCCGATACATATAGTTACTTTCATCATTTTTTTAAAATCCTCCTGTTACTTATTTGACTGTAAAGATAATTTGACAGCACTGCAAGAGATGAAGCCATATTTTCATTATGAACAAGGATATTTTCGGGTGCTTTGAGGAAAACCGGAGCAAAATTCCAGATTGCAAGTATACCGCAGTCAACCAGTCTGTCGCAGATTTCCTGAGCAGCCTTTTCAGGTACGGTGATTATGCCGATTTTTACATTGAGCCGTTTGCAAAGGTTTTCAAGCCTGTCAATATGAAAAATGCGGTTTTCTTCGGATATCACGGATTCATCGTTATCAAATCCGGCAACGATATTGAAGCCGTACTGTCTGAAACCCTCATATTCCATCAATGCTCTGCCGAGTTTGCCTGCACCTACAATAACCGCATCATTCACATCTGCATATCCGAGGAAATTTTCGAGGTCATCAATAAGGCTGACGGTTTTATAACCTGTTTTGGGTTTGCCGCCGGAGCTTACAGAAGCAAGGTCTTTTCTCACCTGAACTTCATTGAGGGCGAGAGCCTCAGCTATTGCTGTTGCAGAGATATTTTCAGGTGTTTTGTCAAGACTTTTGAGATATCTGAGATATGCAGGAAGTCTTCTGAGAGTTGATTTGGAAATCTCCCTTTTCATTATAAAAAAATGCCCTCCTTTTATCAAATATGTGCTGATATTATAATAACATATATGATAAATGCAGTAAAATGTAAAAAATGCATAATCGGTATGTTTTATCGATATAACTTTATCTATAAAAATTTATATAAAAAAAGTCAGACTTAAAGCCTGACTTTTTTTGAAAAATATATATCTTATTCGTCGCCGAAATTTTTAACTACTGAACCAAGTTCTTCAAGAATACCTGTATTTGTTATATCAACAAGTTCAAGAGCAGATGAATCATAGTTGATACCGAGCTGAACAGTACAGAATCCAGGGTTTTTGGATAATCTTACTTTCATCTTAACAGTATCGCCTGCATTTCCTGATGTGTTTACAAGAGTGATAGCTGTTTCTGACGGAGTTTCCTGAGCAGCCGGAGCATCAGCAGAACCTACTGTAATAGTACCGTCAATGAGTTTTGCATCTACTATAGCAAGGTCTGTATTGCATATAGCGAGGTCATTTATTACTACATTGTAGTTTCCGTCAGCAGTGCCGTCTTTGATTTTGAATGAAAGTTCAAATATATCGCTGTCGCCGAGGAGGTTTTCTGTACCTGTATCCATCCAGAACCATTTTGCGGATTTACCGTTTTCAACTGATTTATTGCTGTAGTCTTTGAATGTTTCAGCAGTGCTGTTCTGGTTTACAGGCGGAGCAGATTCATCACCGCCGTTATTATTTGCATTGATATTGTCATTATTATTATCATCATTTGATGAAGCATCATCAGCCTGAGATGAACTGTTTTCAGCAGAAGAATTTTTATCTGTTGAATCACAGGCACTGAAACTCATTGCCATTAATCCTGCAAGAGCAAGAACTGCAAGCTTTTTAGTAATATTCTTCATAATTTTTATCTCCCTTCCGTAAAAGCCGTTTTTTTTTACTATGCAATTTATATTATATACATTTATTGCTGAAAAGTCAATAACAAACTCAAAAAAACACAGGATATACTTTTTATTGACAGAATTCAATAAATAAGGTATAATAAAATAAAGGACACTGTGAATGAAAACGGTAGGCGGTTAAATCCTGCCCCCGAAAGGGGGAGATTATTATGGAATGGAATGAATTTTTTCAGTTCATCATCGCAGTATGTGCAGTAATTAATGCCGTACAGAATTTCTATAATAAAAAGAAATAGCCGCCTGACTACCCATAAGGCGGCTATTTTTTTAATTCGTCATGGGGGCTGACCGCTTATCGCACGGTGTCCTCTTTACATTTATATTATACATTTAAAAATAAAATATGTCAAGAGTTATATTTTAAAAATGATTGACAATCAAAAAAAATTTTGTTAAAATTAAAACAGTATAACTTATTCTGATAATGGAGGTATTAACTTGAATGATACAAGCTATAGAGTGGCACTGGGAGGAGTAATATCATCTCTCTGTCTTATGATGATGTTCATGACATCGCTGACACCGCTTTTATATCTTGTAATGCCTATGTTTGCGGGATTGCTTCTGATTATAATAATATCGGAAATAAGTGTCAGCTGGGCATTCCTTACATATATATCAGTAAGTATGCTTTCAATGCTTGTGACCTTCAACAAGGAATCCGCACTTATGTTTATAATGTTTTTCGGACATTATCCCATGCTGAAGCTTTACATTGAAAAGCTGAAATTCAGACCTCTGCGTGTGCTTATAAAATTCATTCTTTATAACCTGTGCATTGCGGCAGAGATGTTTGCGGTGATATATCTTTTAGGGATAGATGACATGATAAAGGAAATGAATGATATGGGAAAATACGGGCTGTGGATAATGCTTGGAATGAGCAATCTCATGTTTATATCATATGATGTCGCACTGAGCAGCTGTTCACTGCTCTATAAAAAGTGGCTGAAGCCTAAAATACTTCTGAAAAAATAAAAGCCGTGATGAAAACATTATTCATCACGGTTTTTGGTTATTTGTCCTGACTGCTGTCATCTGAAACGGATATTTTATCGCTGTTGTCATCTGCATCAGAAACTGTTGCAGTAGTTTCTATAGGTTCAAGTATTTCGATTATTTTTGAAACGGTGAAAACGTTCCAGAGTCTGAAAATACCGTTTACAAGCAGTGCTATTCCAAGAATTACATATACAGCAAGTGCGGATTTGAACGGATTAAGAATTATTACTGCTGAAACGGCAAGAGAGATTATGCCGCTTATCAGTGAATAGTGCCATTTTTCATAGCCGGTCTGTTTTACTTCAAATGATGTCATTATACGCATAATGCTTTCAAAGCAGACTATTATGCCTATTATAACGGCGGTTATTGAGAGAACTTTTCCATGATTATAGATAACGAACATACCGACCCCGACATTGAGCAGAGCACTTATAAAAGTGAAAAATGATTCGCTTTTAATTCCGATATTGAAAATAAAGCCGATAAGCTTTGTGAGTCCGTATACAATGAATATTGCTCCGACTATAATGCCCATTACCTTTTCAGATATCTGAGGGTTGAGGATAAGGAACAGACCTGCAATTATGAATATCACGGACAATATTATAAATGCGGTTTTGAATTTTTTTCTGTTGTTCATAAATGATGTTACAATCCTTTCTGAAAATGATTTTAAATATTATTTTACAATAGAATGCTTTATATGTCAATAGTTCAGGCTTCATTGAGCTTATAGAAAATTTCCTGCATTTCGGTATCTGTCTGAGCGATTCTTTCGGCACAGTTTTTGAGCTGCTGTGAGAGTTCATCAGAAACCTGATTATCTGATTTGTATCTGAGCTGATGTTCAAGGCTTGCCCAGAAATCCATTGCAATTGTTCTTATCTGTATTTCAACAGCAACATTTTCCTTTCCGGTTGAGAGGTATACAGGTACGCTTATAACGAGATGAAGACTTCTGTAGCCGTTTTTCTTTGGTTCTGAGATATAGTCCTTTCTTTTGAGAACTTCCACATCATCATGTTTTGAGAGCATATCAGCAATTATGTATATATCGTCAATATAGTGGCATATGACACGGATTCCGGCGATATCATAAAGATGCTGTTTTGCCGAGGCGAGAGTTACAGGCTGACCTTTACGCTGAAGTTTTTCCATAATACTCTGAGGGGATTTGAGGCGGCTTTCGATTGAATGAATAGGGTTTCTCTGAAATTTGACCTTAAATTCATTGTCAAGGATATGAAGTCTTGTTTTTACTTCACTGATTGCTGAGTCATAAAGATGCTGGAGCTGCATGAAGTCGCATATTCCTTCAACATCATATCCACGGACAAGGTTAGTCATATAAAGTGTTGTGTTATCCATAATAATTACTTCCTTTGTCTTTTGCTTTATGTTTATATATCTGTTCTGTACTTTTGGCATGAGATACTCATGCCTGAGTCTATTATAACATATTATAAAAAATATTCAAGCGTAATCAAAAAAATTGTTTAAATATATTAAACGCATATACCGATAAAAATTACACTTTTGTGACATTTCAGCAATAAACAGATTACAATATGGTAAACTTTAATGAAATACTACACAAATGTATAAAATTATGCTATAATAATATGGTGCTGTAAAAAAATATTAAATTAAGGGGGATTATAAAGCAAATGTTTGATTTTGTTTCTATGGGAACGCTGCTTGTGGATTTTACTCCTGTTGAGGATTCGGAGAAAAATCTGCTTGTCCAGAATGCAGGGGGAGCTACTGCAAATCTTGCCGTAGCAGTTTCAAGACTCGGTCTTAAAAGTGCCTTTATCGGCAAAACAGGAGATGACCGTTTCGGCCACTTTCTGAAATCGGCTCTTGAAAAGGAAAATGTTGATACAAGTAACCTTGTTTTTGATGACTGTCACAGAACAGCTCTCGCATTTATAGACCTTCACAGGAGAGGAAGCGGAAAATATACATTTTACCGCAGTCAGAGTGCAGATATGTTTCTTAAATATTCTGAGATAAATACAGAACTTATTGAAAACTGCCGTGTGTTCCATTTCGGTTCTTTAAGCCTTATCAGTGAACCTTCCTGCGAAGCAACCATAAATGCGGTGAAACTCGCAAAACGCAATAATAAAATAGTTACATATGACCCGAATTACAGGGAATCCTTATGGCATTCAAGAGATGAAGCCTTTGAAAAGCTCAATATGCTTGTAAATTACTGCGATATAATAAAATTTTCAGAGGACGAATTTCAGTTCATGACCAACAGCGACAACCTTATACGAGGCGTTGCCAATCTGCTTAAATGCGGTGTCAAGATAATACTTATCTCACAGGGAGCAAACGGCTGTATCGTGGCAAGCAGAAAAGGTATTCAGCAGATACCTACACATAAAATAGATATAGTTGATACTACAGGTTCGGGAGATGCATTTTTTGGAGCATTCATATACAAAATACTTTCAGGAGGAAAGAATACAGAGGATTACAGCAACAGTGAACTTTGTGAATTTGCAAGATTCGCAAATGCAGGAGGTTCAATCTGTGCAACTGATATCGGAGCTTTGCCTGCTATGCCTGATGTTGATGCAATAAACAGATTCATGGCTGAAAATACTATAAAATAACGCCGATTCGGCAATGAAATTTTAAAACCTGACATCATCGGGCATTTAAAGTCATGAAGATTTTTCTCTGATGAGATATAATGAAATCATGGAAGGAGAGAGATGAAATGGACTGGATAACCGGTATAGGAAAAGCAGTTGATTATGTTGAGGAACATATATGCGAAAAAATTGACTATGAAAAGGCTGCCGAAAAAGCCTGTTCGTCAGTATTTCATTTTCAGAGAGTATTTACAGCGGTCTGCGGATTTACTCTCGGAGAATATATCCGTATGAGAAGGCTGTCGCTTGCAGGTCAGGAGATAATTTCAACTGACAGGAAAATAATTGATATCGCCCTTGAATACGGCTATGATTCACCTGAAAGCTTTTCCCGTGCGTTTACACGCTTCCACGGCTTTTCACCCGCAGAAGCAAGAAAACAAGGCAGAATCCTTTCATTCTCCCGCATTTCCGTAAATTTAACTTTAATCGGAGGAAATACTATGGATTACAGAATTGAAAAGCTTGATGCACTGAAGGTTGTCTGCCGCCGCAGAAAATTTACAAAACCCGGTGACGATTACACAAATCATGAAATTCCGCTTTTCTGGGACGAGTGCATTTCAGACGGAAGCAATGAAAAGCTTGCAGGATTTATCAGTGAAGATTTAAAACTTAAAGGTCTGCTTGGAATATGCTTTTCAAATGATATGACAGATGAGGGCTTTTACTATGGAATCGGTGCGGAATATGACGGAAAAAGAGCTTGCGGTGATTTTGAAGTTGTTGAAATACCTGCATATACATACGCTGTGTTTACAATAAAGGGTAAAATGCCTGATGCATTCCGTGAAACATACCGCCGCATATGCACTGAATTTTTTGCTCAGAGCGACTATGAATACGGCAGCGGTGCGGAAATCGAGGTTTATCCGTCAGCTGATGTTGAAAATCCGGAGTATACCTGTGAACTCTGGATAGCTGTAAAGCATAAATAATTATGGATACTGAAAAAATTCCGGTTCACTTCACACTGTGCCGGAATTTTTTATGCCTTTTTTGAAGCAATTGACATCAATTTATGTGTATGATATAATATATTTATTGATTATTATAAAAACAGCATACGGCGGTGAAAATATTGGAGAATATGGCGGTTATCGGCTGTAATGGCGGAAATAACAGAATGGACAGTAATTTTCTTAAAGAATATATTATAAATGTTGACCTTGAAACCATGCAGTATAAAACTATATCAGAAAATGAAGATAATAATTACTTTAATATACCACTGGCAGGAAAGTATCAGGAGTTTATACACAGAATTGCAATGAATTTTGTACATCCTGATGACCTTGGAAAATTTCTTGATGAATTTTTTCCGGAAAATCTTAAAAGGTCTATGGAAAACAATGTTAACGTGGTGGGCGATGAAGTAAGACTTATATATAATAATAATGTATACTGGAAAAATATAAATTCAGTTATATATCAGGATAAAAACAACAGAAAATATTATGCAGTCATTTCATTTTCTGATATCACCGAAAAAAAGATTATCAAAACAGAAAATGAACGTCTGCTTTATGAAACTGCATCACAGGTCTATAATTTCGTCTTTGCTGTCAATCTTACAAAAAACAATTATTCAGTCATAATGAAAAACAGCAGCTTCCTCAACGGAATAAGCAGCAAAGGCAGCTTCAGCAGCTTTGTTTCTCTTTTTGCATCAAGAATAACATCAGTCAATAAAAATGATTTTTTGGAGCAGTGCAGAGCGGAAAATATAATCAGTGAATTTAAAAACGGAAAATCAGAAATCATCTTCAAGATAAGAATACAGAATGATATGAAAAAAGATGAATGGATTCTTATGACCATTACAGAAGCCGCTGTTTCAGAAACAGAAGTAAATGCAGTCGTATTATGCCGCTGTATCGACCTTAAAAAAAATGAAGCAGTCAGAAAAGCAGATATATCAGTAAATGACAGCACAGCCGGTTTTATAAGCCATTGCTTCAATTTCGTATATTCAGAAAACAATATAAGCGTATGCGTAAACAATCTCCTCAAAGAACTGACAGAAATCCTCGGAGCAGAATATGCCTCCCTTTTCTTTCAGGACGATGAAAATTCAGCGTCCGTTGCAAGAATCGGATATTATTCACCTTCCGGAAAAATTATTCCTGAAAATGATGTTGTATCCGGCTATAAATATAACTGCGAACTTAGAAATATAACTGATGAAGCTGAATTTTCAGAAGTCATGTTCACTGATACTGAAAATATGTCTGAAAAATATCCTCTTGTAAAGAAACATATGCAGAATAACAATATAAAAAATTCAGCCGCTTCGGGAGTTTCTTCGGGATATCAGCAGAAAGGATATATATCAGCCGGAAATATTACAAAAAATCAGTCCGGAATCAGCAGCATAATGAAAATAGCTGCTCTTTTCGCCGGATTTATGCTTGACAGAAAATTTCTTATAAATGCAGGCGACAACAGAAGAAATCACAGCATTTTCCTTGAACTCGCATACAATAAGACTCATAACGGAATTATTCAGTTTGAATATATAAAAAATGAAAAGGCTGTTCATCTGATAGACTGCAATGAGGCTTTCTGCCATATAGTTGACTGTCCGGTTGATGTTGTAAAACGCTATTTTTCATATAATTTCTTTAAATTCGTGGTTGATGAGGACAGGATAAAAACTTTCAATGCGGCTCATGCGATAATCTCAAATGAAAAGAGAAACAGCAGCACGGAAGTCCGTATTCTCAACAAGGACGGCGATATAAGATGGGTTCATATAAATATGTTCCGCATTGAGGACGAACAGTCAGGAAGATTTATCATTCAGGCTGAATTTACAGATATTACAGAACTTAAACAGGAACAGCTCGAAAAAGGCATAGTTTATGATGCAATGCCGGGATTTTCAATAAAATGCGTGTTTAAGAACTCATTTCTTGAATTTCTCTCTGCAAATGAAAAATTCTATGAATTTCTCGGAATATCAGACAGTGAGAATATACCGTATATTTTCAGCGACAGCAATTTTACAAAATATACAGCCTCTCATACAAATGATTTCATAAACCGCAAATCGTTCTATGATTCATTTATGATAACACTTGCAGACGGCAGAAAAAAATGGATAACAGTTTCTGCAAAATGTATAGGCACAAATTACGGCTATCCTCTCTATATGCTGGTAATCATTGATATAACTGAACGTGAAGAAGCTTATATCAATCTCGAAAAAGCAAACATGGAGCTTAAAATCCGTGCCGAACGATACAGCCTTATAGAAAAAAGTACTGAGGAGAAAATTATTGAATATGATGTCAAATCAGACAGCCTTATAATTCAGGAAAGCTCGGAAGTTGATATTGCAGGTTCAGCAAGAAAAATTGAAAACTATCTCGGAAATGATTTCAATGGAAACTTTAAAAGCATTATCTGTCCGGACGACTATGACTATTATATAAAATTAATGAAAAAGGCTCTTGAAGTTTCGTCAAAAGGCTCTGCCGACTACAGAACAAATCTCCATGACAACAGTTCCTATAAATGGTACAGAAGCTACTATACAAGCGTTGCAGATAAAAGCGGAGAAGTTGTCCGTCTTATTGCAAGAATCAAGAATATCGAAAATGAAAGAACTACCCAGAAAAAACTTGAACTCCAGATAAAATCAGACCCTATGACAGGTTTGCTCAATAAAATAGCTGTAAAGTCTGAAATATCAGATGTTCTCCTTGATATGCCGCCTCTTTACTATCATGCAATGATGATGATAGATATTGACAATTTCAAATCAGTAAATGATAATCTCGGCCATATGTTCGGTGATGCAGTGCTTAAAAATATAGCCTCGGCAATACGCAGAACTTTCAGAAGCAGTGACATAATAGGCAGAATCGGCGGCGATGAATTTATCGTATTCATGAAGAATACAAGCATTGAAAATGCTGAAATGAAGGCAAGGGAACTTTGTAATTCAATAAAAAGAACATACAGCGGAAACGGTAAGACTGTTGAAATAAGCTGTAGTATAGGCATATCATATTCAAAAGACAATGAGGATTATGATACTCTTTTTGAAAAGGCTGATACAGCCATGTACTGTTCAAAGAAAAACGGCAGGAACGGCTATACATCATATTCAGAAAATATGCAGAAATCCGAACATGAGCTTACCCGAGAGGACTGCGGAGCAGTTCATGCTTCAAACAAAGCCTTTGATATGGAGATAATCTCATTTGCTCTCAGTCTTATGTCAAATTCAAAGGATATCGACAGTTCAATAAATATTCTCCTTGAACAGACCGGAAACCGTTTTGATATGACGGATATAGTGCTGTTTGAATGCGATGAATGCGGCGAACTTTTCCCATCAAACTCATGGCCGGAAAGAGAAAATTCTGAAATAATCAGCTCCATGAACCAGAGTAATTATAATATGATGGAATTTGACAGCAGGGGAGTATTCTGCGTTGAAAACTGTCATAATTCAGACAGTTCCGTTTCTGAAAAAACTCTTTTCCTTGACTATAAGTGTTTTAAATCACTCATAGCCGTAAAATCAGATGATAATGCAGTACTTAAAGTTCTTCTGCTTTTCGGAGACAGGAAAAATGTCCGCAAATGGAGTGATATTCAGAAAAATACTTTCTATGAACTTTCAAGAATAATTTCAGTATTTACTACTCTCAGGGACGAACGCCGCAAGGATAAGGAAAAAATAGCTCTGCTTAAAACAACAGATGCCCTTACAGGACTCTATAACTTTGAAGCATTCAAAATCAAGGCGGAGGAAATAATAGTAAAGAATAAAAAATCAAGAACTTTTGCTCTTTTCTATATGGATATAAACGGCTTTACATATGTCAATGACAATTTCGGATACAATGCCGGCGACAGACTGCTCTGCGACTTTGCAGGCTGTGTGAAAGATACAATAAAAGATGCAGGTATAGGCTGTGCCTGCCGTGTATATTCAGATTACTTCCTTATGCTGCTTTCAGGAGAATCAAGAAGCGATGTTATGCTTAAAATAAAAAGCTCCAATGACAGATTTTTTGATATGGAACGCAGAGCATATCCTGCCGGAAGCATTGGTCTTTCAACAGGCATATACTTTATAAGCGATGATTTTACTGATATTACGATATCAATTGACAATGCAGACCTTGCACGCAAAAAAGCCAAGCGTACCAACCAGAATACATATGAAATATATACTGCTGACCTCAGACTCTCAAGAAGCAATGAACTCTCAATTATCGGCGAACTTTACAGAGCTATGGAAAAAGGCAAGATAGAACTTTTCCTCCAGCCTAAATTCTCTCTTGATACAAGACAGGTTATAGGTGCGGAAGCTCTTGCAAGATGGAGAAATGATGACTGTTCACTTAAATATCCGTCTGAATTTGTTCCGGCACTTGAAAAAATCGGCTATATCGTGAAGCTTGATTTCTATATGTATGAACAGGTTCTCAAATGCATGAGAAAATGGATTGACAGAGGAATAAAACCTATACCGGTATCAGTCAATTTCTCCAGAAAAAATTCCCTTGAGGACGGATTCTATGAACGTGTATACAATCTTGCCGAAGCATATGGAATTGATAATTCACTTGTTGAGATTGAAACTACTGAAAGCACTTTTATAAACGATATAAACAAAATGCTTGAAACTATGAGAAGATTCCAGAATGCCGGATTTAAAGTTGATATAGATGATTTCGGCACGGGATATTCATCTCTCAATATGCTTGTATCCGCTCCGGTTGACGTTGTGAAGATTGATAAGAGTTTTCTTAAAAACATTGAGGATTCACAGTATGAACGTGATTATGTAAAACAGATGTGCAAAATGATTAGCACTGCAAACAAGGATATCATATTTGAAGGTGTCGAAACCGAAGAACAGGCTCAGTTCCTCCTTGAATGCGGCTTTACAATGGCTCAGGGCTATCTCTTTGAAAAACCTATTCCTCTTGAGGAATTTGAAAACAAATATATTTTCAAATAATCTGAATTTGCCTGCAAATGCTTTCATATCATATATTAATGCAGATTTGCATTCAATATATTCATGTCCGGAGTGGTGAAATGAAAGTAAAGAATATTGTCATTTGCTTTATGGTGATATTTCTGATATCACTGACGGAAACATCAGTATATGCTGTATCGTATGATAATCCTGAAAATGCTCCGGAAATAAAGGCTTCACTGCTTATGGAAGCGGAATCCGGTCAGGTTCTTCAGCATGAAAACGGTTATGAAAAAGTTCCTGTCGGCACTCTCAATAAAATGATGACGCTTCTTCTGACTGCTGAAGCGGTTGAAAACGGAGTAATTGATGAAGATACCATGATTACAGCATCAGCGTATGCAAATTCAATGACTCAGGCTACAATATGGCTGCTTGCAGGAGAAAAAATGTCCGCAGGGGATTTGATTAAAAGCGTTGCAGTTGGAAATGCCAATGATGCGTCAGTTGCCCTTGCAGAGGCTGTTTATGGTTCGGAAACCGAATTTGTAAAGCATATGAACACAAGAGCATTTGAACTCGGTATGCATGATACTGTATATACCGACTGTACAGGTTATGACAATGATATCCAGCATTCAACCGCATATGATACGGCTTTGCTTGCCCGTGAAATGATAAAGCATAAGATACTTACGGATTATATGACAATATGGCATGACTATGTAAGAGATGGCTCAACGGAGCTTGTTAATGAAAATAATCTTGTAAGAACCTGCAAAGGTATTCTCGGAATAAAAGCCGGTCATTCCCGGATGTCAGGAAACTGTGCTGCAATAGCTGTCCGCAGGGATAATTCCTCATATATTTCAGTAGTACTCGGATACAGCGATAAGAATGAACGCTTTTCAGATGCTGAAAAACTTATAAATACCGGATTTTCACAATATCAGACAACTGTTCCGATGCTCAGCAGTGAATATCTGCTTCCCGTAAAGGTAAAAGGAGGAGCTGACAGTGCCGTTGAACTTAAAATCGGAAATATATCTGCTCTTGCAGTTCCATCAGGCAGAACTGATGACATATCATGCGTTATGATAATCCCGAAATATATAAATGCTCCGGTTGCCCGAAACCAGAAAATCGGCTGTGCGGTGTTCTATCTTGATGATACAATGCTTTGCAGAACTGATATAATGACGGCTCAACCCGTTGAATCCATGACGGCATGGACTGCATTCAAAAGAATTTATACAAGTTTACTGAAATAATATGATGTAAATTGTGAGATTTAAACAATAATTAGTATTTCTATTGCAAAAAGTCAATTTCTATAGTAAAATTAGTAAAGTAAGAATTATGGTTGGAGGAATTTGAAATGTCTTTAAAGCTTAATACAAAATATGTGGAAAATTTTATAAATGCTGATGAACTTGACGGCATCAAGGCTCAGGTTGAACTTGCTGCTTCAGTTCTGCATGAAGGTTCAGGTCTGGGAAATGATTTTCTCGGCTGGCTCGACCTTCCTGAAAATTATGACAAGGAAGAATTTGCAAGAATTAAGGCTGCTGCCGAAAAAATCAAGAAAAATTCTGATATCCTTATCGTAATCGGCATAGGCGGTTCATATCTCGGTGCAAGAGCTGCCATCGAAATGATGAAATCTCCTTTCTACAATAATCTTAAAAAGGATACTCCTGATATCTACTTCGTAGGAAATAATATCAGCTCAACCTATATGAATGAAATACTTTCAATATGTGAAGGCAAGGATATTTCAGTAAACGTTATCTCAAAATCAGGTACTACAACTGAACCGGCTCTCGCTTTCAGAATCTTCAAAAAGCTCGTTGAGGACAAATACGGCAAGGAAGAAGCTAAAAACAGAATTTTCTGTACTACTGACAAGGAAAGAGGAACTCTTAAAAACCTCGCTGACAAGGAAGGCTATGAAACTTTCGTTATCGCTGACAATATCGGCGGAAGATTTTCAGTTCTTACTGCTGTCGGACTGCTCCCGATTGCTGTTTCAGGCTGCGATATCGACGCTGTAATGAAGGGTGCTTATCAGGCTCAGAAGGACTTTACTGCTGACTTTGACAACAATGACTGCTATAAATATGCTGCTCTCAGAAATATTTTCTACAGAAAGGGCAAAGCTGCTGAACTCCTCGTTTCATATGAACCATGCATGCTTATGATGTCAGAATGGTATAAGCAGCTTTTCGGCGAAAGCGAAGGCAAGGACGGCAAGGGTCTTTTCCCTGCATCAGTAAACTTCTCTGCTGACCTCCATTCAATGGGTCAGTTCATTCAGGACGGCTCAAAACTCCTCTTTGAAACAGTCCTCGATATCAAGACTCCTAAGAAAGATATCTTCCTCAAGGACGATGAGGCTAACCTTGATGGTCTTAACTTCCTTACAAACCAGAATATGTCCGTTGTAAACAGAAAGGCTTTTGAAGGTACTGTTCTCGCTCATACAAAGGGCGGAGTTCCTAATATCGTTATCGAAGTTGACGGAACTGATGAGGAAAACTTCGGCTATATGGTTTACTTCTTTGAAAAAGCCTGTGCAGTTTCAGGTTATGTTCTCGGCGTAAATCCGTTCAATCAGCCTGGCGTTGAAAGCTATAAGAAAAATATGTTTGCTCTCCTCGGCAAACCTGGCTATGAAGACAAAAAGGCAGAGCTTGAAGCTCAGCTTTAATTCCTTTACTCACATGAACCATATGGTTCTTGAAAAATAAAAATTGCCGTTTTCGGCGGAACGGAGTGTATTATGATTAAACTTATTACCGGTAAAAAAGGTTCCGGAAAAACAAAAATCCTTATCGATATGATTAATGATGCTGTAAAAAGCACTAACGGCGACCTCGTATGCATTGAAAAAGGAGATACTCTCAGACGTGCAATCAGCTATAAGGTAAGATGGTGCGATTCAGAATATTTCAAGGTTGAAGGTTTCGACGCTTTCTATGGCTTTATCGCTGGAATGCTTGCCGGAAATTATGATATCAAGGAAATCTTCATTGATGGTATCCTTAAAATCGGCGGTGCTGATTTCGATGAACTCGGCATTCTCCTCGGCAAACTCGCTGCTCTCACAGGCGAAGAAACTACTCTTGTATTCACTATTTCTGCTGATAACAGCGAACTTCCTGAATCAGTTACAAAATTTATCGGCTGATTTGAATAGTTATGCCCCGCTTTTAAGGGGCATGACATTAAAATAATCCCAAAAACTATTGACAATAATTAATTTATTTATTATAATATAGTTGTTGTGGCAATTAAGAAAGAAGAGTAATTTTTCGCTTCTTTGACCGCCCGTCAGGGCGTGGACTGAAACAGAGGTGGAATTATTATGGTTTTGAAATTAAAAGATGTTTTTAATACTACAGGACTGAAAAAGGATTTTTCTTATGAAATTTCTCCTGATGAACTTAAATCCATTCAGGGTTATGTCTTTGCATCTCCTGTATCAGTAAAGGGCTGTGTTTTTAACCGTGCTGATATAGTTACCGCTCGTTTTTCCACTGAGTTTACTCTCAGGCTTATATGCGACAGATGTCTTAAAGAACTCAACAGGGATTACTCCTATGAGTTTGAGCATATAATCGTAAGGTCGCTCAATAATTCCGATAACGATGATTATATAGTCGCTTCCGGTGAATCAGTTGACCTGAATGAAGTTGCTCTGTCGGACTTGCTCCTTAAACTTCCGTCAAAAATGCTCTGCAAAGATGACTGTAAAGGTTTATGCATGGTATGCGGTTGCGATTTGAACGAGTCACAGTGCAGCTGCCTTTCTGATTAGCTGCCTCTTATGCAGGGGCATATAATTAAAGCAACTGTAATCTATATAAGGAGGTGCCATAATGGCTGTACCAAAGAGAAAAACCTCTAAGGCTAGACGTGACAAAAGACGTTCTAACGTTTGGAAATTAGACGCTCCAGCACTCTGCAAATGCTCTAACTGCGGTGAACTTACTGCTCCGCACAAGGTTTGCAAGAACTGCGGTTTCTATAAGGGCGTTGAGGTAATTAAGAAAGAAGCGTAATCTTTTTCGCTTCTTCCATCGCCCCTCTTGCAGGGGCGTTATTGAAACAAACATGATGCGAGATTAGAGGAGGATGAGTCTTCCTCTATTTTTGTTTATATGGATAATTTTAGTTTATTTTGCAATAATATATGTGAAAAAAGGAGTGTGATATTTATGGCATTGCCTATAGTTGCAGTTGTCGGCCGCCCTAATGTCGGAAAATCAACGCTTTTCAACAAGCTTATCGGAAAGCGTCTTTCAATAGTCGAAGATACTCCGGGCGTTACAAGAGACAGAATTTATTCAAAATGTGAATGGCGTAACAGGGAATTTATGGTAGTAGATACCGGCGGTATCGAACCTGAAAGCGATGATGTTATCCTCTCTCAGATGAGAAGACAGGCTGAACTTGCCATTCAGAAAGCTGATGTTATAGTCCTTGTTACCGATGTAAAATGCGGAGTTACTGCCAATGACTATGCAGTTGCGGATATGCTTCAGAAAAGCGGCAAGCCTGTTGTGTTATGCGTAAATAAATGCGATTCAATAGGTGAAATTCCTCTTGAAGTATATGAATTTTATAATCTCGGACTCGGCGACCCTTATCCTGTTTCATCTGTTCACGGTCACGGTACAGGTGATATGCTTGATGAGATAATAAGCTATTTCCCTGATGAAATTTCTGACGATTATTCTGATGACTATATCAAAGTAGCCGTTATCGGTAAGCCTAATGTAGGAAAATCCTCTCTTATCAACAGAATTGCAGGGGAAGAAAGAGTTATCGTTTCAAATATCGCAGGTACTACAAGAGATGCAACCGATACCGTTATTGAAAATGATGAGGGTAAATTCGTATTTATTGATACTGCCGGAATACGAAAAAAATCAAAGGTTACTGAAAAAGTAGAGCATTACAGCGTTTTAAGGGCATATATGGCTGTTGACAGAGCAGATGTATGCGTGACTGTCATTGATGCAGAAGTGGGCTTTACTGAACAGGATTCAAAGGTTGCCGGATATGCCCATGAACAGGGAAAAGCTTCAATAGTTGCCGTGAATAAATGGGATTCAATAGAGAAAAACGGCAGGACTATGGACGAGTACAGAAAGAAACTTGAAAATGATTTCAGCTTCATGTCATACGTTCCTATGATTTTTATTTCAGCAAAAACAGGTCAGAGAGTAAATCAGCTTTACAGAATGATAAGAGAAGTAAATGAAAAAAATTCAATGCGTATTTCAACCGGTATGCTCAATGATATACTTGCATATGCTACTACAAGAGTCCAGCCGCCCTCAGACAAGGGCAAACGCCTTAAAATCTACTATATGACACAGGCATCAACCAAACCGCCTACATTCGTTACATTCGTAAACAGGGCTGACCTTTTCCATTTCTCATATCAGAGATATCTTGAAAATCAGATACGTTCATCATTTGGTCTTGAAGGCACTCCTGTAAGATTTATAGTCCGTGAAAGAGGCGGCGGCGATAAATAAAGGAGTGTTTCATTACTATGATTAAATATGTCATAGCATTTTTTCTTGCCGCAGTGATTTCGTATCTGCTCGGAAGCTGCAATTCAGCAATCATAACTGTAAAACTTATAAAACACGTTGATGTAAGGGATTACGGAAGCAAAAATGCCGGTCTTACAAATACTTTAAGATGTTTCGGAAAGGTATGTGCATTGTTTACGCTCCTCGGAGATATGTTAAAAGGAGTGCTTGCAGTTTTAATAAGCAGAGGTATTTTCAGCTGGTTCGGAATAGGTTTCGGAGCAGACAATGATACAAGATTTATAGGCTATATAGCCGGAATATTCGCTGTTATAGGTCATGTTTTCCCGATATACTACAATTTCAAGGGCGGCAAGGGTATCCTTGTATCAGCGGCAGTACTTCTGGCAGTTGACCCGTTGTCATTCTGTATAGTAATACCATTTTTTGCGGTTGTTCTTGCAATAACCAGATATGTATCCGTTGCATCAATTTCCGCAGCGGTTATATATCCTTTTGTTACATTCTTTACTCAGTATTTCAGAAGTTCATATACTCTTGCACAGGCATCGCTGAATACTGTTTTTGTAGTGATTACAAGCATTATGCTCATATATATGCACAGAACAAATATAAAACGTCTTAAAAACGGTACGGAAAATAAATTTTCATTTGGCAAAAAACAGTAGATTAACGCAAATTCGATGAATTATTTTTGTAGGGGCGACCAATGGTC
>DJFA01000054.1:11251-32999 GCA_002431975.1 Ruminococcus sp. UBA5884 | reverse complement strand
GGTCGCCCCTACAAAATATAAGGGAAATCCTATATTTTTAATTATAAAATTTTGTTGTCGAATTAGCGTTAGATTACAGAAAGGAGTAATTTATGGCTGATATAGTTGTACTTGGTTCAGGAGGATTCGGGTTAAGTCTTGCAGTAATGGCACAGCATTACGGTCACAGCGTTACCGTATGGTCTGCCTTTGAAGATGAAATCGAGGCTATAAAGCGTGACGGCGAAAATAAAAAGAAGCTTCCCGGAGTTAAAATTCCTGACAGCATATCATTTATATCCAATCTGAATGTGCTTGAAATGAATGATGATGATACAATAGTTATTTTCGGAATACCAAGCTCATTTACAAGAAATGTCGCAAAACAGGCTGCTCCGTATCTTGAAAAGGGTATAGTTCTCAATACCGCAAAAGGTCTTGAAGACGGAACATTCAAGCGTATGAGTCAGGTTTTAAGCGAGGAAATCCCTAATCTTCCGGTAGCTGTACTGTCAGGCCCTTCCCATGCTGAAGAGGTTGCAAGAGGTATTCCTACAACTGTTGCCGTTGCTTCCGAAAACAGAGCCGCTGCAAACTATATTCAGGAGGTTTTAAGCAACAAGACTTTCAGAATATATGTCAATGATGATGTGACAGGCTGCGAACTCGGAGGCTCACTTAAAAATATAATTGCTCTCTGTGCCGGAATATGCGATGGTCTGGGATACGGCGACAATACAAAGGCTGCACTTATGACAAGAGGTATTTCAGAAATAGCCCGACTTGGATATGCCATGGGTGCAAATATCCATACATTCTCAGGTCTTACCGGAATAGGCGACCTCATAGTAACCTGCACAAGTATGCACAGCAGAAACCGCCGTGCCGGAATACTTATCGGTCAGGGAATAAGCCCTGATGAGGCTGTAAAACAGACAGGAACTGTAGAAGGCTATTCATGCTGCAAGGTAGCCTATGAACTTTCACGCAGACTCAATGTTGATATGCCTATAACAGAACAGCTTTACAAGGTTCTTTATGAATACAGCAATGTAAGAGAAGCCCTCTGGAATCTTATGGGCAGACCTCACAGACATGAAACTGAAGAACTGTTTTTCTGATATCATTTATACAGGTCGGAATTTTTTTCCGGCCTGATTTTTTTACTCTGAAACTCTTGACTAATGCGGCTTTAAATGATAAACTATTAACAGTTATGCATTGAATTTTATTTGACAGGAGATTTATCATAATGCCGCAGAAAAATCATAATCCTAAAAAGAAAAAAAGAAAACTCCTCAATCCTTTTTATACAGTTCTGCTTGTACTGATTGTTATATGCATAGTACTATGCTTTACAGTCGCCCATTATGTGAATATGATTAATATTGTCGATACAGGTACAAGAAATATCATAAGCATAAGCGAAGACCTTATAAGCGAAAAAAATGTAAGGAATATTCTCCTCATAGGCACTGACAGCCGTGACAGCTCAGACAGAGGACGTTCTGATACAATAATTCTGCTTTCAGTAAATGAACATACACAGAATATGACAATGGTTTCCCTTATGAGGGATATGTATGTTGATATCCCGAATTACGGCAAGGGAAAGATAAATGCTGCCTATTCACACGGCGGAGCTGAACTGCTTATGGATACAGTTGAGGAGAATTTCGGAATAAGAGTAGATGACTATATTGCTGTTAATTTCAGCTCATTTGCAGGAATCGTTGATGCAGTAGGCGGAGTTGAAATAACTCTTTCAGATGCTGAAGCGGCAGAAGTAAACAATATACTCAGAAATGAAGTAAATGAACTCATGGGTGACCCGAAAGATGCCGATTTCCTCGAAAAAGGCGGAACTTACAGATTAAGCGGCAAACAGGCTCTCTGCTACAGCAGAATAAGATATGTAGGTGATGCGGACTTTGAAAGAACTGAAAGACAGAGAACTGTTCTTAATCAGGTGATTTCAGAAGCCAGAACGCTTAATATCTTCAAGCTTGATTCCTTGCTTTCAGAAGCGTTGCCTCAGATGACTACTAATATAAGTAAAAATCAAATGTACGGATATGCAGTAAAAGCTCCGATGTATATTTTTACATATGATATAGTACAGATGAGAGTGCCGGTTGACGGAAGCTGGTCATATGCGGATATTGACGGGGAATCCGTTATATCTGTTGATTTCAATGATAATATAATAAGTCTTGCTGAAAATCTTTACGAAATTCAGTATGATGGCAATTAAAAATAATATTTAAGAATCCTGTAAATATTTTTCCTTGAGGTTGCAAGACTTCTTGAAACCGTGGACGGATTTACCCTGAGATACATAGCTATTTCAGTCATGTTTTTCTGCTCATAGTAGTAAAGAATAATAATCTGACGCTGCCGTTCGGTAAGTTCATGGTCTATTATATCAGGAATGCATTTTTTAAGCTTTTCTATCTGCTCATTATTGTTGTTTTCTTCCTCAAAAGGATTGAAGAACAAAAGAGAGTGTTTTTTGAGGCTCAGGTTAATCACTCCTTTGATTCAAAATGAGTGATTATATAATATCACGTTACAGAAGGTTTGTCAATACCTCTTGTGATAATTATTGATAATTGTGATAATTTAACTCAAATTTGACAGCGTGATTTAAGGAAATAACAGGATAAAAATGAATGTGAAAACACTTGATATCATCTGAAATAAAAATAATTACATTTTTTTCTTGATAATCTTGACTTAATAAAAATTTTGTGGTAATATTAATAAAAGTTATGGTGAATATGTTTCATACTATATCATCATAATCACTAAAATCTATTAATTAAAAAGGAGTAATTTGTTATGATGAAGGAACGCCTTAAACAGGTTCGCAAGTACAGAAATATGAATCAGAAAGAATTCAGTGCTGCACTTGGTATCGCTCAGTCCACTATCGGCATGATGGAAGTCGGCAAGAGAGAAATTCTTGACAGACATATCAAAACTATATGCTCAATATTCAATATCAGCGAAGAATGGTTCAGATACGGAAAGGGTAATATGATTAAAAATACAAGTAATGTTATGCAGATGATTGCAGACGAATACAGACTCGACCACTATGATGTAAAGCTTATCGAAACTTACCTCAGCCTTAAACCGGAAGACAGAAAAAGCGTTATCAACTTTGTTATGATGTTTTCTCAGAAAATAAATGCAGAATGCCTTCCTGAAGAAATAAGAGATTACAGCACTACAAGAATCTACAGAGCTGCTAATACCGCTGAAGACAGTTCCGATTATTCAGAATCAGAAGTTACTGAAATGTCAGAAGACAGGCTCAATGCTATAAAGTCTGCTGAAGAAAGCGACGACAATTTATAATATTCTGATTTCCATGCAAGAAGGTATGGATTGAAATGATTTACGGAAAATACCGGAACTGCCGCAACGCAGCATGGCAGTGCCTTGTGGATTTCAATGTTACATCAATACCTGTTATGCTTACACCTATAGTCAAAAGCCTCGGAATAAAAGTTATAAAGGACAGCGTTATTCATGAACTTGAAGCAAATGAAAGCGGTGTCAGCATATTTGACGGTAAGTCTTGGTATATCGTTTACAATGACAGTGAGGGCAGAAAAAGAAACCGGTTTACAATCGCTCATGAACTCGGTCATATTCTCCTCGGCCATCAGATGAAGGACGGATACTATAAACGCTCCGTTACAGCTGTAAAACCACAGATTGAAACAGAAGCTGATATGTTCGCTGTAAGACTGCTCGCTCCTGCCTGCGTACTCTGGGGTCTTAACATACATTCAGCTGATGAGATTGCTGAACTTTGCGATATTTCATATTCTGCCGCAAAAATACGTGAGGAACGCATGAAGGTTCTTTATCAGCGTAATAAATTTCTGACATCTTCTCTCGAAAAACAGGTGTTCAGAAAATTTGAACCGTTTATTAATCAGATGTCAAAATCAGCGGCTGATACTGAAAGATGAAAGGGGTACGGGCTTTGTAATGCTTGTCAGTCTTAAAGACATAAATAAATTTTATAACGGCAGTCAGGTGCTTAAAAATATTAATCTGACAATCGATGAAAATGACAGAATCGGTCTTATCGGTGCAAACGGCTGCGGAAAAACTACTCTGCTCCGTATTATTACCGGAAAGGAATTTCCGGACAGATTTACCGATGCAGACGGAATAGTGTCGTTTTCTTCCAGAACCTCTGTCGGATATCTTGAACAGATGGGAAGCTTCAATAAAGAGAATACTGTCTGGAATGAGATGAAATGCGTTTTTGCAGAACTCGATAAAACTGCTGCCAGAATACGTGAAATCGAAAAAGCTATGTCAGAAAATGAAAATCTTCATGATTCTCTTGCTGATGAGTATTCAGGGCTTATGTCCTTTTTTGAAGTAAATGACGGGTATAATACCGATGTAAAAATAAAAACTATACTTAATGGTATGGGGTTTTCAGAAAAGCAGTTTGACAGGAAGATTTCAAGCTTCAGCGGCGGCGAAAAAACACGCCTCGCCATTGCCAGACTGCTTCTCGAAAATCCGAATCTTCTTATCCTCGATGAGCCGACAAACCATCTCGATTTTAAAACCGTGCTCTGGCTTGAGGATTACCTTAAAGATTATAAGGGTGCTTTGCTTATCGTTTCACATGACAGGTATTTCCTTGACAAAACAGTTTCCAGCATATGTGAAATAGAAAGAGGCTCTCTCACAAGATATAAGGGCAATTATACCGCTTATACAAGACTTAAAGCAGAATCAACTGCCCGTCAGAAAAAAGAATATGAACTCCAGCAGAAAGAAATTGCTAAAATGGAGGACTATATTGCAAGAAATCTGGTCAGGGCTTCTACTGCGAAAAGTGCACAAAGCCGTGTAAAGGCTCTTGCAAAAATGGAACGTGTCGAAAAACCTGCCGAATATACTAAAAATGCTAAAATCAGCTTCACTTATGCTGTAAAACCGCCTTTTGATTTGCTTACCGTCAAAAATATCGATATTTCAGTCGGATACGGCGAAAAACATAAGGTTCTTGCAGAAAATGTTTCGTTTGATGTGAAATGCGGCGAAAAAGCCGCTGTTATCGGCGATAACGGCATAGGAAAATCTACTCTGCTTAAAATTATTCAGGGTATGCTCCCGCATAAGGGTATTGTAAGATGGGCTGCAAATGTCAGAATTTCATATTTTGAACAGGAAAGCTCTCACCTTAATCCGCTTAATACTGTAATTGAAGAGATTCATAGCAGATACCCGATAATGAATGAAGTCGATATAAGAAATCTGCTCGGTCAGGTAAGAATTACAGGCGAAAATGTTTTTAAACAAATCAGCGTTATAAGCGGCGGAGAACGTGCAAAGCTCTGTTTTGCAATAATGATGCTCGAAAAGGGCAATGTTCTTATCCTCGATGAGCCGACAAACCATCTTGACCTCGCTTCAAAGGAAGCCATTGAGGAGGCTCTTGAGGAATTTGACGGAACAGTTATTTTCGTTTCACATGACAGATATCTTATAAATAAAATTGCTTCAAAAGTGATTGAGATTACTCGTGATAAAGTGGAATGCTTTGACGGAAATTTTGATAATTATCTGAATATTACACTTAAGCGTCAGATTCAGCAGCAGAATATCATTGAAATGCAGAAACAAAAAGCTGCGGCTGAAAAAGCTGAAGAAAAAAAAGTTCAGGCATACCGCTCAAAGGAACAGCGAAGCCTTGAAGCTCAGAAAAGAAACCGCATAAAACAGCTTGAAGCTGAAATGGAAGAAATTCAGCAGTCAATAGATATTTTAAGCGAGGAAATTACAAGAGAAGAAATTTATACGGATTTTGAAGTAATGAGTAAGAAATGCTCCGAAATTGACAGGCTTAAAAATCTTGCGAATGAAAAATTTGATGAATGGGCTGAATTGTCTGAATAGAAATAAAAAAAGGTGCTGAAATCCAGCACCTTTTTATGTAGTTATTTCTGTTCATCTTTGAAGAAATCAGCATTTGTTGAAGTGAAAAAATCCATGTCATCTGAAAAATCATTGTCATCAGGATTAGGGATTCTTGCACCGCATACTCCGCAGAACTGGAATTTTACATTTACTTCTGCGTTGCATTTAGGACACTGTTTGTATCCACGCATATCATTTACTTCAAATCTCATTTTTCTTATTCTGCGTCTGCGGTCATCGATATCCTTGCAGAAATTATTAAGAACTGAAACATCACCCTTAGGATTTTTATAGTATGTTTTTCCCATTTCAGCGAAAATCTCGCCTATTCTTTCTTCTTCATACATAATTTTTCTTTTGAGGTTGCTGAGTTCAGACATATTCTTAGCTTTTTCACTTGCAGTTCTGCTGACATCATTGAACTTATCAACTATACCCATTTCCACTCACTCCTAAAAATTTTAATTAATTAAATTATACATATAAATTGATAATTTGTCAAGCTTTATATGTTAAACCTGATAAAAATATATCAAAATAAATTCATATCATATACAGGATATGAAATATTCATCATAAGGTCAGACAAAAAGGAGGATATATGAACTCACAGCAAATCAGATATGTTATGACCGTTGCAGAGGAAAAAAGCTTTTCAAAGGCTGCGAGAAAACTTTTTATTACTCAGCCTTCGCTCAGTCAGGTGATTTCAAAGCTTGAAACTCAGCTTGATGCACAGCTTTTTGACAGAAGCACAAATCCTCTCCAGATAACTCAGGCAGGACGCATTTTTTTAAAACACGCAAAAGAAATATGTCTGCGTGAGGAAATGATAAAAAATGAAATTTCAGAAATTTCAGAACTTAAATCAGGTATTTTAAATATCGGCACAACACCTTTTCTTGCCTCATGCCTTTTAGTTCCGAGTATAACTTCCTTCAACCGGAAGTATAATAATATAAGCATAAGAATTTCAGAGGAAGAACCCGAAAATCTTAAAAAACTTATTCTTGAAGGAAATATCGATATTGCAGTTACAAAGGGAAAGTTCAGCAGTGAGCTTTTTTCATCTGAAAAAATTATGAGTGACAGGCTGTATATCGCTGTTGCAGAAAATAATCCGATAAACCGTACTCTTACAAGTTTTCGTATATCTGCCGATGACATAAAAAACAATATGATAAGAAAAATTCCGGAAAAACCGGTTGATATGGCAGTTTTCAGAAAGGAAAAATTTCTTGTGCTCAAACATGATAAGACGGTTGAGGAAATAGCTGATAAATTCAGCGAGGATTTCGGATTCAAACCGGATATAGCAATGTGTGCAAACCATATCCAGACTCTTTTTTCTTTTGTACTTTCCGGAATGGGAGTAGCTCTTATCCCTGAAATGTTTATAAAATTTTCAAATATTATGTATAATGCGGTCTATTATCAGGCTGATGCATGGTGCAGTGATATATTCATAATTTCCAAAAAAGACAGGAATATCGGCAGAGCTGCAAATGAATATAAAAATATGCTTAAACAGTTCGCAGTTTCGCTGAATCGCCGGTATTACTCTTAAAAATCAAATATAATGTTGACTTTTCGGCTTTTTTGTTATATCATATATTATATATTTTAAGAATAAGAGGCAGTTAAAAATATGGGAAACAGAAAAATAAGTTATTCAAGACTTTCAATTACCCTTATTGTTATCATCGCCGCCATTGCAGGAACGGATTATCTGCGGAGAAATTTTTCAAGTATAAGCGATTCGGATAACAGTGAGCCTTTTTCAGATTCATATTCACTTATTGAAACTACTACCGCTGGTTCTTATGATGAAAGCAATAATGAACCTGAAATAACAGCAATAGATTTCAGTCAGTATAATACTATTGACAAGTCATATGATGCAATCGCTATCGGAGAACTTGTTGTTGTAAGCAAATCACATAAATCATCATTCCCTGATATCGAATCAGAACTTGTGACTTTCCCTTACAGAACTGAAAGAACATACAGAGTAACCGATTATGTTGAACTCAAAGTTTATGAATCAGTCGTTGAGGCAGTTGAAAATATGCTCGGGGATTTCTGTGCGGAAACCGGAAACCATGATGTTACCATAACCGCAGGCTACAGAAATGAGGAAAAACAGTCAGAGGCTCTTGCAACCGGATATTCAAAAGATGATGTAGGTGCTTCAGAACATCATACAGGCTATGCAGTGGATTTTAAAATCGTTACAGATGATAAAAAAATATCTGTTCTTGAAAATTCAGGCATTTTTTCATGGATATATGAAAATTCATACAAATATGGTCTTGTACAGCGTTATACAGAGGACAAGGCATATCTTACAGATGTGCTTGCACGCTCATACCATTTCAGATATGTAGGCATTCCTCATGCTTACTATATGCATGAAAACAATCTCTGCCTTGAGGAATATATTGACCTCCTTGAAAATTATGAATTTGACAAGAAACATCTTGAAATCAATACGGATACCTATGCCTATGAGGTCTACTATATCCGTGCGGAAACAGAGGGCGATACAAAGGTCTATGTTCCTAAAAACAGTGAGTATTCAATTTCAGGCAACAATATTGACGGTTTTATAGTAACTGTTTTAAAGGGTACAGCCACAGCTGAACCTGTCAGCTCAGATAATACCGCATTTACTGAAGCTCCTTCTTCAGAAATGCCTGATATAATGACCGGTACGGAAGTTTCATAAAAAAATTTTTTTGAAAAGTGTTGAATTTATTTATAAAATATTGTATAATATATCTATAATCATATTTTGTGAGGGATTGCTATGCAGTATATATCATATATGTACAAAAATGAATTTGTTGTTGCTGATATTTCAGGCAATAGTGTATATATGCATAGTTCTCACCGTAAATCAAATATTTCTTATTTGTAAAAAAATGGCTGCGGTATCTTTTGTCGCAGTCTTTTATTTTTATTTGGAGGTTTTCTAAGATGTCAAAAAAAGTAGCAGTTATAATGGGCAGCGACAGCGACCTGCCTGTTGTTAAAAATGCTGTAAAGGAATTAATCAGCTTCGGCGTGCCTTATGAAATTCATGTAATGTCTGCACACCGTACTCCTCAGAAAGCCATTGAATTTGCTGAAAATGCCGCAGACAACGGATTTGGTGTTATAATTGCCGCTGCCGGAATGGCTGCACATCTTGCAGGCGTTATTGCTGCAAATACTGTACTCCCTGTAATAGGCATACCTATGGAATCATCTGTTCTTGACGGTATGGACGCTCTGCTTGCTACTGTACAGATGCCGAAGGGTATTCCGGTTGCAACAGTTGCAATAAACGGTGCTGCCAATGCTGCTTTGCTTGCAGTTCAGATACTTGCTGTTTCAGATACAGAGCTTGCTGAAAAATTCATTGAAATGAAGAAGAATATGGCTGCTGCTGTAACAGAAAAAGATAAGAATATTAAAGCTCGTCTTGAAGATTTGCTTTGATTGCAACAAAATTTTTTATTTGGAGGATTTTTTATCATGGAAAATATCAAAAAAACTGAACAGATGTATGAAGGAAAAGCTAAAAAAGTTTTCGCTACAAATGACCCGAACCTCGTAATCGTTGACTATAAAGATGATGCTACTGCATTCAACGGCGAAAAGAAAGGCACTATCGCAGGCAAGGGCGTTATCAATAACAGAATGACAAACTATATGTTCGGTCTGCTCGAAAAAGCCGGCGTTCCTACACATCTTGTAAAGGAAATCAATGACCGTGAAACTATCGTTAAAAAAGTTGAGATAATTCCTCTTGAAGTTATTGTAAGAAATGTTGCCGCAGGAAGCTTTTCAAAGAAACTCGGCATTGCTGAAGGCACTCCTCTGAAAACTCCAACTCTTGAATTCAGCTATAAGAATGATGACCTTGGTGACCCGTTCATCAATGACTATTATGCTCTTGGACTCGGACTCGCAACAAAGGAAGAAATTGATACAATCACAAAATATGCATTCATGGTAAATGACTTTATGGTTGATTTCTTCAAAAAGCTTAATATCGACCTCATCGACTTCAAAATAGAATTCGGAAGAACTCCTGATGGTCAGGTTATTCTTGCTGATGAAATTTCTCCTGATACCTGCCGCTTCTGGGACAGCACAACTCATGAAAAACTCGATAAGGACAGATTCCGCAGAGATATGGGCAATGTTGAAGAAGCTTATCAGGAAATTATGAAACGTTTGATGGGAGAATAATATGGGCGGTTTTTTTGGTGCAGTATCCAGAAATGACTGCATTGCAGATGTGTTTTTCGGAACAGACTATCATTCTCACCTCGGTACAAGACGAGGCGGTATGACTGCTTACTGTGAAGAATTCGGTTTTCAGAGAAATATTCACAGTATCGAAAACTCTCCGTTCCGTACAAAATTTGAAAAAGATGTTGAAAAAATGAAGGGTAATATCTGTATCGGCTGTATAAGCGATACAGACCCTCAGCCTATCATGGTAAGATCCAAACTTGGTCTTTACGCTGTATGTACTGTTGGAATCATAAACAATGCAGAGGAACTGGTAAGTGAACTGCTTGACAGAGGCTGTGCCAACTTTGAAGCCATGAGCAGCGGAAAAATCAATTCAGGCGACCTTATCGGTGCATTGATTGCCCAGAAATCCTCATTCGTTGATGGAATAAAATATGTTCAGGAAAAAGTAAAGGGTACTGTTTCACTCCTTATCCTTGAAAAAAACAGAATTATTGCTGCACGTGACAAGGACGGAAGACTTCCTGTCATAATCGGAAAAAGAGATGACGGATACTGCGTTTCATTTGAATCATTCGCATTCCAGAAACTCGGATATGATATCTGTCATGAACTCCGTTCGGGAGAAATCGTAAGCATTGATGCCGATAATTACACAATTCTTGACAAGGGCAATGACAATATGAAAATATGCTCATTTCTCTGGACATATTACGGCTATCCGAATGCTGTCTATGAAGGCGTTACAGTTGAAACCATGCGTACCAGAAACGGTGAGATAATGGCTGAAACTGATATTAAAAACGGAAATCTTCCTGATGTTGACTATGTATGCGGAGTCCCTGATTCAGGAGTCCCTCATGCTATCGGATATGCCAACAGAAGCGGTATTCCTTTTGCAAGACCGTTTATCAAATATACTCCTACATGGCCGAGAAGCTTTATGCCTCAGAGTCAGGAAATGCGTAACCGTGTTGCCAAAATGAAGCTTATTCCGGTTCATGAACTCATAGAAGGAAAAAAACTCCTCTTTATCGATGACAGTATCGTAAGAGGTACTCAGATGCGTGAAACAGTAGAATTTCTCTATGAAAACGGTGCAAAGGAAGTTCATATGCGTTCAGCCTGTCCGCCTATCATGTACGGCTGCAAATATCTCAATTTCTCAGCAAGCAAATCTGAACTTGAACTTATCGCAAGACAGATAATTGATGAGTATGAAGGCAGTAAGGGCGTTGAATTTATAAGCGAATACAGCGATTCATCAACTGAAAGAGGAAAAAAACTCAGAGATGAAATATGCCGCCGTCTTAAACTTACATCACTCGAATTTCAGTCGCTTGAAGGAACTGTAAAAGCTATCGGAAAACCTGAATGCAGTCTTTGCACATACTGCTGGAGCGGAAAGGAATGACTTTGATTTTATGAATAAAGGTATACATGAAGAATGCGGAGTTTTCGGAATCTATTCAAAAGAAACTTCCGATGTCGCATCACAGGTCTATATCGCACTTTATGCATTGCAGCACAGAGGTCAGGAAAGCTGCGGAATTGTTGTAAATGACAAGGGTGTGCTTTCATTCCATAAAGACCTCGGACTCGTTCCGGAGGTGTTCAATCCGGAGATACTTTCAAAGCTCGGAAAAGGAAATATTGCTATAGGTCATGTAAGATACTCCACAACAGGAAACTCAAACCGTGAAAATGCACAGCCTCTTGTTGTGCGTCATGTAAAAGGCCCTATGAGTATCGCCCATAACGGAAACCTTGTAAATGCAAGGGAACTCCGTGAACAGTATGAACTTAAAGGTGCTATTTTCCACAATACAAATGATACGGAAGTAATCTCATATGCCATAACTGAACAGCGTCTTAAACATTCCTCAATAGAAAAAGCTGTTGAACAGACTATGTATATGCTCAAGGGTGCGTATTCGCTTGTTATCATGTCACCTAAAAAACTTATCGCTGCAAGAGACCCTAATGGCTTCAGACCGCTCTGCATGGGAAGATGCAAGGACGGCTCAATAGTTGTTGCTTCTGAAAGCTGTGCAATCGACAGCATAGATGCGGAATTTATCCGTGATATACTGCCGGGAGAACTCGTTGTTATCGATGAAAACGGTATACGCTCAATAACTACGCACTGCAATACCGCAAAAAGCTCAATGTGCGTATTTGAATATGTATATTTTGCAAGACCTGATTCTGTAATAGAAGGTGCAAGCGTTCATAAAGCCCGTCTTAATGCCGGAAAAATACTCTTTGAAGAACATCCTGCCGATGCAGATGTTGTTATAGGTGTTCCGGACAGCGGTCTTGATGCGGCTCTCGGATTTGCAAATGCGTCCGGTATACCTTACGGAGTCGGATTTATAAAAAACAGATATGTCGGCAGAACATTCATTCAGCCTAATCAGTCACAGCGTACAAATTCAGTAAAGATAAAACTCAATGTTGTAAGAGAAGTGGTTGAGGGCAAGAGAGTCGTTCTGGTCGATGACAGTATAGTAAGAGGCACTACCTGTGCAAGAATAGTAGCTCTCCTCAGAGAACATGGTGCAAAGGAAGTACATATGAGGGTTTCATGTCCGCCTTTTACAAATCCATGCTATTTCGGAACTGATATCGACAGCAAGGAAAACCTTATTGCCTGTAAGATGACAATTCCTGAAATTGCTGAACATATAGGTGCAGACAGCCTCGGGTATCTCAGTCTTGACGGCGTAAAACGCATAGCAGCTGATGCTTCATGCAAGTTCTGCACAGCCTGTTTTGACGGTGAATATCCTGTTGATGTGCCTAAAGATATGCCTAAGGATAAATTTGAATTCAAGATAGGCGAAATAATCAATTAAAAAAATTATTCCGGAGGATAAAATGAAAAGTTATTCTGAAAGTTATAAAGAAGCCGGAGTTGACGTTACTGCCGGTTATAAAGCAGTGGAGCTTATGAAGGCTCATGTTGCAAAGACTATGACAAGCGGTGTTCTTTCAGGTCTTGGAGGATTCGGAGGCCTTTTTGAACTCGATACAACAGGTATCTCAAAGCCTGTTCTTGTATCAGGAACAGATGGTGTCGGAACAAAGCTTAAAATTGCTTTCCTTATGGATAAGCATAATACTGTAGGTATTGACTGCGTTGCAATGTGTGTCAATGATGTAATATGCTGCGGGGCAAAACCATTGTTTTTCCTTGACTATATCGCAGTAGGAAAGAATTATCCTGAAAAAATTGCTGAAATAGTTTCAGGCGTTGCAGAAGGCTGTGTTCAGTCAGGAGCTGCCCTTATAGGCGGAGAAACTGCTGAAATGCCTGGATTCTATCCAGTTGATGAATATGACCTTGCAGGCTTTGCTGTAGGCGTTGTTGACAAGGATAAAATTTTAAAGCCTGATGAACAGAAAGCCGGAGATGTAATGATTGCCATCAAGTCAAGCGGTGTTCATTCAAACGGATTTTCACTTGTAAGAAAAGTATTTACTGTAAACGAATCAAATCTTGCACGTCATTACAGTGACCTTGGTTCTACACTCGGCGAAACTCTCCTTACTCCTACAAAGATTTATGTAAAGGCAGTACAGTCACTCCTTGCCGCAGTAAAGGTAAAATCAATCTCACATATTACAGGCGGCGGATTCTATGAGAATATCCCTCGTTCACTTCCGAACGGCATTTCAGCTAAAATTGAAAGAAATGCAGTTGATGTTCTTCCTATCTTCAATCTTATCGCTGAAACCGGAAAAATCCCTGAAAGAGATATGTTCAACACATTCAATATGGGTGTCGGAATGACAGTTGTAGTTGATAAAAATGATGCTGACAAGGCTGTTGAAGCTGTAAAGGCAGCCGGCGAAGAAGCATATATTCTCGGTGAACTCGTTGACAGCGAAGAAGGCGTAATCATCTGCTAATCGTTTATAATTCTGCTGTATCGGATATTTTTCCGATGCGGCAGAACTGACTAAAAGGAGATAATTTATGAATTTCGATGTTTACTTCAAACTGGATATACAGGAACTTTGTCCTGATATAGTAATATATATTGAACTCGAATCCCCCGCAACAGATGAGAAAATCAATGAAGTTTCAGAACTTTTTGCAAAGATTGATGAAGAAATCAATATGGATTATTATAATGTTGCAAAGGAAAATGACAGTGAAAACAAAATCAGCGTTGCACTTGATATGAACGGCTGTGATGATATTCCTTTTGAAAAAATGATAAACAGCCTTAACAGCATAAAAGGCATAAAGTCAGTTACAATAATTTAAAAAATTTCAAGTCAGATGCCTGATGAGATAATACAGGTGAAAAATATATGAAAAATATAGTTGTTCTTGTATCAGGAGGCGGAACTAATTTACAGGCTCTCATTGATGCGGAAAAAAGCGGAATTATAAAAAATGGCAGCATTACCTGCGTAATATCTTCAAAAAAAGATGCTTATGCACTTGAACGTGCCGAAAAAAACGGAATTAAAACTCTTGTAATTCCAAGAAATGAATATCCGGACAGCCTTTCCTACAGCAGAGAAATTTTAAAGGCTCTTGAAGATGAAAAGGCTGACCTTGTAGTACTTGCAGGATTTATGACAATCCTTGATGAAATCGTCACAAAAGCTTATCCATATAAGATAATCAACGTTCACCCTGCACTTATCCCGTCATTCTGCGGAAAAGGCTACTATGGTCTTAAAGTCCATGAGGCAGCCCTTGAATACGGTGTGAAATTAAGCGGTGCAACGGTGCATTTCGTCAATGAGGAAGCTGATGCAGGTGCGATAATTTTGCAGGGTGCTGTAAATGTTGAAAATGATGATACTCCTGAAACTTTGCAGAAAAGAATTATGGAAAATGTTGAGTGGAAACTCCTCCCTGAAGCAGTATCTCTTTTCTGTCAGGATAAAATAGAAATCAGAAATAACAAGGCTTATATTAAAAAATAATTGCAGGAGGCTTTTATGAAAAAAATATCAATTTATGATGAACTCAGAAGCATTTCATATCCGGGCAGAGGCATAGTCCTCGGAAAGTCTGAAAACGGAAAATATGCTGTTGCTGCATACTTCATCATGGGAAGAAGCGAAAACAGCCGCAACAGAATTTTCGTTGAAGAAGGTGAAGGTATCCGCACTGAAGCTTTTGACCCTTCAAAGCTTACTGACCCGCATCTTATAATCTATTCTCCTGTAAAGGTTCTCGGAAACAAAACTATTGTAACAAATGGTGACCAGACAGATACAATCTATGAGCTTATGAACAATCAGCTTACATTTGAACAGTCACTGCGTACAAGAGAATTTGAAGATGATGCTCCGAACTATACCCCAAGAATAAGCGGAATTATCAAGCGTGAGGATAACGGAGAATTTAATTATGCTCTTTCAATCCTCAAGAGTGCAGACGGCAATCCTGATTCATGTCAGAGATTTACATTCTCATATAAAAATCCTGTAAACGGCGAAGGTCATTTCATTCATACATATATGGGTGACGGAAATCCTCTGCCGAGTTTTGAAGGTGAACCTAAACGTGTGAATATCGACAATGATATTGACAGCTATACTGAAAAACTCTGGGAAAGCCTTAATGAAGACAATAAGGTTTCACTTTTTGTAAGATTCATTGACCTTGAAACAGGCAAAACTGAAACTAAAATAATCAATAAAAACAAATAGGAGAATTTTTATAATGGCTAATGAAATGTTTTTAAAATACGGCTGCAATCCTAATCAGAAACCATCAAGAATTTATGTTGAAAACGGTGAGCTTCCGATTGAGGTTTTAAACGGAAAACCGGGATATATCAATCTTCTTGATGCATTCAACGGCTGGCAGCTTGTAAAGGAACTCAAAGCATCAACAGGTATGTGTGCAGCAACATCATTCAAGCACGTTTCACCGGCTGGAGCAGCTGTAGGAGCTCCTCTTTCAGATACACTCAAAAAAATCTATTTTGTAGATGACCTCGGCGAACTTTCACCAATGGCTTGTGCGTATGCAAGAGCAAGAGGTGCTGACAGAATGTCATCATACGGTGACTTTATCGCTCTTTCAGATGAATGTGATGAAATTACAGCTAAAATGATTCAGCGTGAAGTTTCAGACGGAATTATCGCTCCTTCATACAGCGAAAAAGCTCTTGAAATCCTTAAATCAAAGAGAAAAGGCACATACAATATCATTAAAATCAATCCTGACTATGTTCCTGAACCAATTGAGAGAAAACAGGTTTTCGGAGTTACATTTGAACAGGGAAGAAATGAACTTAAAATTGATAACGATATGCTTACAAATATTGTTACTGAAAATAAGAATATTCCTGATGATAAAAAACGTGACCTTGTTATATCACTTATCACTCTTAAATATACTCAGTCAAATTCAGTATGCTATGTAAAGGACGGTCAGGCTATCGGTATCGGTGCAGGTCAGCAGTCAAGAATTCACTGTACAAGACTTGCCGGAAACAAGGCTGATATATGGTGGCTCAGACAGGCTCCTAAGGTTCTCGGACTCCAGTTCGTTGACGGTATCCGCAGACCTGACAGGGATAATGCTATTGATGTATATATTTCTGATGAATATATGGACGTTCTTGCTGACGGTGCATGGGAAAAGATTTTCAAGGTAAAACCGGAAGTCTTCACTAAGGAAGAACAGAGAGAATGGCTTGACAAGAATACTGATGTATGTCTTGGTTCAGATGCATTCTTCCCGTTCGGCGACAATATTGAACGTGCAAGAAAAAGCGGCGTTTCATATATCGCAGAACCAGGCGGCTCAATCCGTGATGACAATGTAATTGATACCTGCAACAAGTATAATATTGCAATGGCATTTACAGGAATAAGACTTTTCCATCATTAATTGATTGCAGAATTTATCTATTAAAAGAGGGCATTGAAATATATGCCCTTTTAAAATATAACAGAAAGAGAGGATTTTTTTATTATGAATATACTTGTAGTCGGCGGAGGCGGACGTGAACATGCTCTTGTTATGAAAATCTCAGAAAGCAGTAAGGCAGACAAAATTTACTGTGTTCCTGGAAATGGCGGAATTGCTCAGTATGCGGAATGTTTTCCGGATATAAAGGCTACTGATATTGATTCAGTAGTAAAGCTTGCTGAACAGGTAAAGGCTGACCTTGTTGTAGTAGCTCCTGATGACCCGTTGGTTCTTGGAATGGTTGATGCTCTCAATGCAAAGGGTTTTAAAACTTTTGGCCCTGACAAGGCTGCTGCAATCATTGAGGGAAGTAAGGTATTTTCAAAGGAACTTATGAAAAAATATAATATTCCTACTGCAAAATATGAAGTATTCAGCAATGCTGAAAAGGCAGTTGAATATATCAGAAATGAAAATACTTTCCCGACTGTTATAAAAGCTGATGGTCTTGCTCTCGGAAAAGGAGTTATAATTGCTCAGAACATGGAAGAAGCTGAAAATGCAGTCAAATCCATGATGGAGGATAAAATTTTCGGCGAAAGCGGTTCAAATATAGTTATTGAAGAATTTCTTACAGGCCCTGAAGTATCAGTTCTCTGCTTTACAGACGGAAAAACTGTAAAGCCTATGATTTCATCAATGGACCATAAACGTGCATATGATAATGATGAAGGTCTTAACACAGGCGGTATGGGAACAGTTTCACCTAATCCATACTATACAGCTGAAAAAGCTGCTGAATGTATGGAAAATATATTCATGCCGACTATAAAAGCTATGGCTGCTGAAAACAGAAAATTCAAAGGTTGTCTGTATTTCGGACTTATGCTCACACCAAAGGGAGCAAAGGTTATTGAATACAACTGCCGTTTCGGTGACCCTGAAACACAGGTTGTACTGCCTATGCTTGAAACTGATATAATTGATATCATGGAAGCTATATGGGACGAAAAACTTGATGAACTTGATATAAAGTGGAAAAACGGAGCTTGTGCCTGCGTTGTAATGGCAAGCGGCGGCTATCCTAAAAAATATGCAACAGGTATTGAAATAAATGGTCTTGATGAAAAGGGTCAGGTTGAAAATGCATTTGTATATCATGCAGGAACTAAATATTCAGACGGAAAATTCCTTACATCAGGAGGCAGAGTTCTCGGAGTTACTTCAAATGGCAGCAACTTGCAGGAAGCACTTGACAAGGCTTATAATGCTGTAGGAAAAATAAGCTTTGAAAATGCTCATTTCCGTAAGGATATCGGGAAGAAAGCTCTTGCTGCAATGAAATAAAATTCTATGAAAAATAAACTGAAAAAGCTTTTCACGCTTAAAGGATATTTCGGCTGCGGACTTGCGGCAAATATATGTTTTGTAATTTTTATAATCATAACTGTTATATACTATTCAGTTTTTCTTAAAACCAACAAATCATTTATTCTGGTTGATACAATAGCGTATATTTTTGAATCCATGGGATTTATACTGCTTGCAGGTTCAACTCTCGGACTTATATCCGTTATGCGTGACAGAAAGATTATGAAAACGGCTATGTCGGTGTATTTTTTCGTTGAACTTCTGCTTGTGATACTTGACCTTAATATTATCGGTAAAAACTTTTTTGATGCAACGAATAAAGCGGTTATAATAATTCACTGTATTTTCTCGATAGGAGTATGTTGTACATATTTATCTCTTGAACCAAAGAAAAAATGCCTTGAGGTACTTGTTGCTTTGATATCAGTTTTAATGGCATCAGGAATATTCTGTATAGTTTATAATTCAAGGGTTTATGTAAGCGTTCTTATAAATTGTATCGCATATATAATTTTTGATACAGCAATAATAAAAATGCTCCAGCTTGAATATATAGAAGTTGACTGCTATGGAGATACAGTCAGTGTTATAGAAGTTGACAGCAGTACATTATTTGATGACAGCGATAAAAAAGAATGATAAATAACATAAAAGAGGGCGGTCAAATGACTGCCCTTTGTTTTCTTTAACGCAAATCCGATGGTTATTTTCTGTAGGGGCGAACTGTGTTCGCCCGTTTGGTGTATGCTGTAAACCTGTCGGGCGAACACAGTTCGCCCCTACAAAATGTATTGAAAACCTCATATTTTAAATTATAAAATTTTGTTGTCAAATTGGCGTTATTTTTTACTGTTCTGTTTCATAATATGGTATTTCAGCTTCAGTTACCAGACTCCATTCTGAAGGAGCTTCTGTTATTTCAGCAGAATTTACTTTATCAGTATATGAACTGTCAATTTCAGACAATGCTCCAAGCAGATATGTAAGCATTGTATCATATGATGTCGGTGCAAGATGTATTCCGTCACCGCCTGAATATGTTGATGAAAGAGCATTCCATTCATTTTTGAGAGTCTGTGCAGCATTTACATAATAAATCGGCACATAATCTATCTCATTTACCATATCGCTTAATGCCTGATTGTATGTGTCAATAGTATAATTAGTACTGTGAGTGCTGTCGGCAGCTATCGGAGTTATTGCCATAACTATAAATGTTGAATCAGGAGAAACTGAACGCAGTTCATCAATATTAGCTTTATAATTTGAAATAAAATCCTCTTTTGTACCGATATTCAGGTCATTCATACCCATTGACATACATATATATTCAGGTTTTAAAATGCTTATTGCATCTTTTACAGCATATTCAGCTCCATTGAGAGTAACTTTGAATTCATGTATATTTCTTGCTCCGAGAGAACCTACTGCCATAACCTGATTTTCAGGAAGTCTGTTATAGACTTTGTATCCGGAAGCAATTGAATCCCCGACAATAACTATTCCATCAGTATACATTGATGAAAGTTCTGATGAGGTAAGAGGAACAAATGCTGAGGCGGAATAGCTTCCAAGTTCCTTTGCACCTGCGGCAACTGGCATTGCAGTTGTTGTTTCAGTAAGAGTTTCAGATGATGTTTCCGGAATTTCAGTAACAGTTTCCGTTTCAGCAGATGTTTCATAAGATGTTATAATACTTGTAGTTGAAGTAACATCTGTTTCTGTAGTTTCTGAAACTTTTATCTTTACATCAGCTGTACCCATATTTTCATCAGAATTTCCCTTTACAAGAAGTTTATCAGTTGTATTGAATACGACAAATGCAGCTGACAATGCAAGCATAACTGCTATATGCATAAAATTTTTATCCATTTAAATATTTCCCTGCTCTCTAAATTTTTATACCAATACTATTTTAATATTTTATTATTTATATGTCAATCACATTTTTATAAATTTTATACCAATATAATCTGTTTACAAATTATTAATAAAAAATTAATAATTGTATTCTATAATAAAATAAATCAGTATCTCTCATTTATGGAAAAGAGGATTTTATGATAAAAGCTATATGTTCAAAGAAAATTATTAAAGACATGGTTTATTATTCATATATTGAAGATATAATCAATGATGAAAATGTTCAGCGTCTTGCAGAATATAAGCATCATCATTATACAACAAGACTCCAGCACTGCATAAATGTTTCATATTATACTTATCTTATATGCAGAAAGTGGGGGATTGATGAACGTTCTGGAGCAAGAGCCGGTCTGCTTCATGATTTATTTTTCTATAACAGGCGTGAATATATAAGAAAAGCCGGTGAAGCATTTCATAATTCCCGTCATCCTAAAATGGCTCTTGAAAATGCAAGCAGAATATTTGATATCAATCCCATTGAACGTGATATAATTCTTAAACATATGTGGCCATGTACTCTGGCATTGCCTAAATATAAAGAAACAGTTGCGATTATAATTGCTGATAAATATTGTGCAGTGATGGAATTTTTGCTTTGCCGAATGAAAAGATTCAGATAATAAATGCGAATTTGACAGTAGACAATATATTTTGAATTAATAGAGCAATAAAAGCTTAAAGCGGTCAGTTTATATAAACTGACCGCTTTCTTGTTATATTATAAAATTAATCAGTAAAGTATTTTACGCCGCTTTCAAAGATAAACTGATTTTTATTACCCTTGACATTTTTACCGATATCTTCGCCTTTTCTTTCGCTGTGACCCATTTTACCGAATATTCTGCCGTCAGGAGATGTAATTCCTTCAATAGCCGCAGCTGATGTATTAGGATTATATCTGATATCCATAGACGGTTTGCCGCTGAGGTCAACATACTGAGTAGCTATCTGACCATTTACAGCAAGCTGTTCAATAAGTTCAGGAGATGCAATAAATCTTCCTTCGCCGTGTGATATAGGTACAGTATGGATTCTGCCTACTTCACAGGCTGAAAGCCATGGTGACTGATTTGAAGCAATTCTTGTTCTTACCATCATTGACTGATGTCTTGCAATAGTGTTGAATGTAAGGGTAGGGGAATCATCTTTCATATCAGTTATTTCACCATATGGAACAAGTCCGAGTTTGAGGAGTGCCTGGAAACCGTTGCATATTCCGAGCATAAGACCGTCACGGTTTTTGATAAGTTCATGAACAGCGTCCTTTATGCGTGGATTGCGGAAGAATGCAGTTATAAATTTAGCACTTCCGTCCGGTTCGTCACCGCCGCTGAATCCGCCTGGAATCATGATAATCTGTGACTGTTT
>DJFA01000054.1:0-11155 GCA_002431975.1 Ruminococcus sp. UBA5884 | reverse complement strand
TTTCTGATAACTATTGTTTCAGTAACAGCACCTGCATTTTCAAAAGCCTTTGCAGTATCGTATTCACAGTTAGTACCAGGGAATACAGGTATAAGAACTCTTGGTTTTGCGATTTTGACAGCAGGAGTGATTTTTTCCTTTGCATAATAAGTATATGCTTCCGGTTTTTCGTCAGAAGTCTTTATTCTGCATGGGAATACAGGTTCAAGACGGCTTTCCCATACATTCTGGAGCTTTTCAAGAGATATTTCATAATCAGCAGATTTTATGCTGTAGTTTTCAGTTACATGACCGATAACATTTTCATCATAAGCAGGTCTGCCGTTGATTTCAACGATAAATGAACCATAGCAAGGAGTAAAGAGAGTTTTTTCTGAAAGTTTCTTTTCAAATTCAAAACCGAATCTGTTTCCGAAACACATTTTTGCGATACCTTCGGCAACGCCGCCGTTTGAAACTGCCCATACAGCTTTAGCTCTGCCTGTTTCGACTTCACGTTCGATTTTATCAAAGCATTTTCTGATGCTTTCAAATACAGGAAGACCATTTTTATCGTATTCAGGAGTTACAAGAATTACAGGATTTTCAGCAATCTTGAATTCAGGTGAAACAATTTTCTTGCTTGATGCAGTTGATACAGCAAATGATACAAGAGTTGGAGGAACATCGATATTTTCAAAAGTTCCTGACATTGAGTCCTTGCCTCCGATAGCACCGCAGCCCATTTCAAGCTGAGCCTTCAATGCTCCGAGGAGTGCTGAGAAAGGTTTGCCCCATCTTGACGGATTATTCTGAGTTCTTTCAAAATATTCCTGGAATGTGAGCCAGCAATGCTTATAGCTTCCGCCTATTGCAATTATTTTTGCGATTGACTCAATAACAGCAAGTACAGCACCATGATAAGGGCTTTTTTCGCTGATATACGGATTATAACCCCAGCCCATTACTGAACAGGTAGTTGTTTCCTTGTTGAGAACCGGAATTTTTGCAGCCATTGCCTGTGAAGGAGTAAGCTGGTTTACGCCTCCGAACGGCATAAGAACAGTTCCTGCACCAATAGTTGAATCGAATTTTTCAACAAGTCCTTTCTGTGAACATACATTGAGGTTTGACATAAGGGCTGTCCAGCCGTCCTCATTGTCATCATATTCAGATTTTACAGATACAACAGGTTCTGCAACTTCAACAGCTGTATATTTTGCAGCACCGTTTGAATTGAGGAACTCTCTTGAAAGGTCAACAATAATCTTGCCATTCCATTTCATTTTAAGACGAGGTTCAGCAGTAACATTTGCAACAAGAGTAGCTTCAAGGTTTTCCTTATGAGCTTCCTTCATGAATTTTCCAAGGTCTTCTCTTGCAATGACAACAGCCATTCTTTCCTGAGATTCGCTTATAGCTATTTCAGTTCCGTCAAGACCATCATATTTTTTCTTTACAGCATCAAGATTTATGATAAGACCGTCAGTAAGTTCACCGATTGCAACTGATACACCGCCTGCACCGAAATCATTGCAGCGTTTAATCATTCTTGTAACATCAGGATTGCGGAAAAGTCGCTGAAGTTTTCTTTCTTCCGGAGGATTACCCTTCTGAACTTCAGCACCGCAGTGTTCAAGTGATTCAAGAGTATGTGATTTTGATGAGCCTGTAGCACCGCCACAACCGTCACGTCCTGTTTTTCCGCCGAGGAGTATTACAATATCATCTGGCAGAGGAGCTTCACGTCTGATATTTCCGGCAGGAGCAGCACCTACAACAGCACCTATTTCAAGACGCTTTGCAACATATCCAGGGTGATATATTTCAGCTACATGACCTGTAGCAAGACCAATCTGGTTTCCGTATGAGCTGTATCCGTTTGCAGCACCTACAGTAATTTTTCTCTGCGGGAGTTTTCCCTTTATAGTATCTTCAACAGGTACAAGAGGATTTGCAGAACCTGTTACACGCATAGCCTGATATACATATGAACGTCCTGAAAGCGGGTCACGGATAGCACCGCCAAGACAGGTGGCAGCTCCGCCGAAAGGTTCAATTTCAGTAGGGTGATTATGTGTTTCATTCTTGAACATAAGAATCCAGTCTTCGTCCTGACCGTCTGCATCAACCTTTATCTTTACAGAGCAGGCATTTATTTCTTCACTTTCATCAAGGTCATTGAGAATACCGTCTTTTTTAAGTTTCTTTGCGGCAATGGTAGCTATATCCATAAGGGTGACAGGTTTGTTTTCTCTGCCGAGTTCCTTTCTGATATCGAGGTACATATCATAAGTATCCTTAATATAAGGTGATTCAATATTTACCTGTTCAATATTTGTTGAGAATGTTGTATGGCGGCAGTGGTCTGACCAGTAGGTATCAATCATTCTGATTTCAGTTATTGTAGGATTTCTCTTTTCAGTATTTTTGAAATAGTTCTGGCAGAAGATTATATCATCAAGATCCATTGCAAGACCATATACCTTGACAAATTCGCCGAGCTGTTCCTCAGTCATTTCAGTAAATCCGTTAAGAACAGCAACTTCTGTCGGAATATCATATTTGATATCGAGAGTATCAACTGTATCGAGTGAAGCTTCACGGCTTTCAACAGGGTTTATAAGATAAGCTTTAAGTTTTTCAAATTCTTCATCAGTAATATTTCCGCTTATGATATATATTCTTGCATTTCTTACACGGCATCTTTCGCCCTGAGTGAGAATCTGGATACACTGTTCACAGCTGTCTGCACGCTGGTCGAACTGACCCGGCAGATATTCGGCTGCAAAAATTCTTTCATTTTCCTTTACTTCAGGAGCTTCCATACTTGCTGTATCAACAGCAGGTTCGGAAAATACTGTATTTATTGACATTCTGAAATCTTCTTCAGAGAGCCTGTCCGCATCATAGCGGTTTATTACTCTGATATTCTCAAGACCGTCAAGTCTGAGAGCAGTTTTTACATCGCTCAGTATTGATTTTGCTTCAACAGCAAATTCAGGCTTTTTTTCGACATAAATTCTGAATACTGACATATTTAAAATTTCTCCTTTATTTTTAATGCATATTTTATCTGTCGGCTATGACTCCATAGCAGCAGTCAGAATCACAGTCTGTTATTCTGACATTCAGAACAGATTTTCTGAAACTTTTATCATCTGGTGCGGCAGGAATTTTTACATAAGTGTAATCCGGTGCATGCCCCTGATGAAATTCAGGAGATGTTTCCTTTTCAAAAAGCACCGGAACTGTTCTGCCGATATGGGATTTTAAGAAGTTCCTGTGAAGCTCCCTGCCAAGCTCAGACATTTTTGCGGCACGCTGATGTTTTACTGAATCAGGTATCTGGTCAGGAAATCTGTCAGCAGGAGTGCCGCTTCTTCTTGAATACGGGAATACATGAATCTGACTGAATGCAGTTTTTCTGACAAATTCATATGACTGTCTGAAATCCTCATCAGTTTCTCCCGGAAATCCGGTCATTACATCTGTAGTCAATGAACATTCGGGAAATATTTTTCTTATTCTGCAAACAAGGTCATAATATTCGCTGCTGTCATATCTGCGGTTCATGGCTTTTAAAGTCTTGTCGCAGCCGCTTTGCAGTGAGAGATGGAAATGCGGGCAGAACTGACTGCACTGAGAAAATCTGACAAGTTCATCATCAGTGATTTTTTCCGGTTCAAGAGAGCTTAAACGCACTCTTTCCACGCCCTTTATGCTGCAACAGGCTTCCACGGCATCAGCAAGTGTAAGACCATATTCGCTTCCATAGAATGCAAGATTTATCCCGACAAGAACTATTTCCCTGTGACCATTTTCAGCAAGTGTTCTGATTTCGGATTTAAGTTCATCAAGAGGCTTTGAACGGTTTCTGCCTCTTGCATATGGTATTATGCAGTATGAACAGAACTGATTGCAGCCGTCCTGAATTTTTACGAATGCCCTTGTTTTTCCGGTAAATGATGAACATGATGAGATTTCCATGGCTTCATGGTTCATAAACGGTTCTATTTCAACAAGCTGTTTTTTTTCGTTTAAAGCTTTTTTAACGAGTTCTGTTATTTCAGAACGGTTTTTAGTTCCTGTTATTATATCAGCTTCTTTTATATCGCTGATTTTGTCAGGGAATGCCTGCGGAAAACAGCCTGTTACAGCTATTACTGAACCGGGATGATTTTTTCTTATCCGGCGGAGGGTCTGCCGGCATTTTTTGTCGCTTACAGCGGTGACTGTGCAGGTATTTATAATAAATACATCAGCATTTTCCTCATCTGAAGAAACAGCAAACCCTTCCTTTATGAAATGTTCTTTCATGCATTCAGTTTCATACTGACTCACCTTACAGCCGAATGCTATAAAATATATATTCATTATAAGCCCTGTATAAGATTTTTGAAACGTTCCATAGCTTCAACAGTCTTATCCTTATCGCCGAAAGATGTAAGTCTGAACCAGCCTTCACCCATTTTGCCGAAGCCTGCACCGGGAGTACCTACAACTTCAATTTTATTGAGGAGCATATCAAAGAAATCCCAGCTCTTCATATTGTTCGGGCATTTGAGCCATACATACGGAGAATTTTTTCCGCCGGTGTATTTTATGCCGCATTCGTCCATAGTATCTGTTATGATTTTAGCGTTTTCCTGATAATATCTGAGGTTTTCCTTAATCTGTTCAAGGCCTTCCTTTGAGAATACAGCGGCAGCGGCACACTGTACAGGATATGATACGCCGTTGAATTTTGTAGCTTCACGTCTGTACCAGAGTTTATAGATATTTGTTCCGTTCATTTCAAGTTCTTTCGGAATAACTGTATAGCCGCATCTTGTACCTGTAAATCCGGCAGTTTTTGAAAGTGAACACATTTCAATTGCACACTTTCTTGCACCATCTATTTCAAAAATACTTCTTGGGATATTTTCCTCAGTGATGAATGCTTCATATGCAGCATCATAGAATATTACTGCATTGTTTGCAACTGCATAGTCCACCCATTCTTTAAGCTGTTCCCTTGTATAGCACGCACCTGTAGGATTATTAGGTGAACAGAGGTATATCATGTCAGCATGAACATTTTTGTCAGGCATTGCACAGAAATTATTGCTTTCATTGCCGTCAGCATATATTATCTTTCTTCCACTCATGATATTTGAGTCAACATATACAGGATAAACAGGGTCTGTAACGAGTACAACATTATCCTGAGCGAATATGTCACCGATATTTCCTGCATCACTCTTTGCACCGTCATTTATCATTATTTCATCAGCGGCAACATCAACACCGAAACTCCTGTAATAGCCTGATATGGCATTTCTTAAAAATGCATAGCCTTCATAGTCAGGATAACCCTTGAATGTTTCCTTTACGCCGAGTTCATCACAGCCTTTTTTCATAGCTTCAACAACAACCGGTGCAAGAGGAAGAGTTACATCGCCTATGCCGAGTCTTATCACCTTGTTGTCAGGATGTTCTGAAACATATGCATTTACTCTCTTTGCTATTTCTGCAAAAAGATAGTTCGGAACAAGATTTTCAAAATTCTTATTGATATTAGCCATTTTTTTAATACTCCTCTTAATTTCAGATATTTATTTCGCCGTCAAACACATGAGCAGCAGGGCCGTTCATTATGACAGTTCCGTCAGTTTTAAAGATGATTTCGAGTTCTCCGCCTCTGAGAATGACTTTAATTTTGTCATCATATTTGCAGAAACCATTGAGTACAGCTGCAACAGCAGACGCACATGCTCCTGTGCCGCAGGCGAGAGTTTCGCCGCTGCCTCTTTCCCATACACGCATTTTCAGGGTATTTGAATCAATTACCTTTACAAATTCGGTATTGACTCTTTCAGGGAATATATCATTTTTTTCAAACAAAGGCCCTGTTTCTTCAAGATTTTCCATATAAGGGTCTTCAACAAATACAACAGCATGAGGATTTCCCATTGAAACACAGGTTATATTCCATACTTTTTCGCCTATTTTAAGAGGCTGATTGATAATGCTTTCACCTGAAAGGCTTACAGGAATAAATTCAGGCTTTATCACAGCTTTGCCCATATTTACTGAAACAGTACGGATTTTATCGTTTTCATCAGGGAAAAGAGTAAGATATTTTATGCCGCTGAGAGTTTCAACAGTAATTTCTGTTTTGCCGGTCATTTTTCTGTCATAGACATATTTTCCGACACATCTTATGCCATTTCCGCACATCATGCCTTCTGAACCGTCAGCATTGAACATTCTCATTTTAAAATCTGCTTTTTCAGACGGCATTATAAGTATCAGACCGTCACTTCCGATACCGAAGCGGCGATTGCTTACAATTTCAGAAACTCTGTTCGGATTTTCGACAGTTTCCTCAAAGCAGTTCACATAAATATAGTCATTTCCTATGCCCTGCATTTTTGAAAATTTCAAATTGCATCCCCCTTTTCAAAATATATCAATTATAGTATATAATATTTTGAGTTAAAAATCAATATGACATTAATATTTTTTAGAATCAGAAATAAAATAACCCAAATTCGATGATTATTTTCTGTAATTCATTAATCTGAAATTCGGATTAAATAACGCCAATTCGATGAATGTTATTTGTAGGGGCGAACTGTGTTCGCCCGCCTGAAATTATGGTTAAAACATAAATTTGATGATTTCATCTGTAGGGGCGACCATTGGTCGCCCGCCTGAATTATGATTAAACCATAATTTCGGTATAAAAAATATTGATTAACAGATAAAACCATTGATGAACCAAAACGGGCGACCAATGGTCGCCCCTACAAATAACCAATTATTGAATTGATGTTAAAATAACGCAGATTCAATGAATTGTTTATGATTTATTCAGCTATTTCAGCAGTTTTTTCAGTTACCTGACTGAGAAATTCATCAGTCGGAATATATGCTGTTTTAAAAGGTTCTGTAAGAATTTCAAATCCGCAGCCTTTGAGTATTTCATTTATCTGTGCACAACCCTGACCAGCCCAGCCGTATGAACCGAATGCAAAAGCTTTCTTGTTTTTAGGAGCAAGACCTTTCATATATGTCAGAAATGCACTTACTGAAGGCATCATTCCGTTGTTGAGAGTAGGAGAACCTACAGCAATATATTTGGCTTTAAGAACGCTTGTTATTACATCTGAAATATGATTTGCCTTGAGGTCGAATATTTCAGCTTTAATATCTTTTTCAGCAAATCCTTCAGCAACTGCATGAGCAATTTTTTCTGTTGAATGCCACATTGAATCGTATACGACAACAGCAGTATTTTCCACGGAATTATTATCAGAAAAATATTTGTATTCATCAATTATTTCCTTTATATTCTTTCTGAATATTATTCCATGACCGGGAGCAATTATATCTATATCAAGTCCTGCAAGAGCAGCTATTGCCTTTTTAGCCTGAGCTGAATAGAGCATCAGTATATTTGCATAGTATTTTCTTGCTTCATGAAGGATTATATCCCAGTCATTTTCATCATCAAATTTCTTTCCTGAGGCAAGATGCTGACCGAATGCATCATTTGAAAAGAGTATTTTTTCTTCCGGACAGTATGTCACCATGCTGTCAGGCCAGTGGAGCATAGGAGTTGCAACAAATGCAAGATTTCTTTTTCCGATATTGAGAACATCTCCGGCTTTTACAGTTCTGTATCTGTATGAAGTTCCGTAATGAGCACAAAGACCTTTGAGTCCGCTCGGGTCAGATGTAATTATTTCAGCATTGACAGCATATTTCATAACTTCCGGAATACCGCCTGAATGGTCCATTTCAACATGATTTGATACAAGATAATCTATTTTTGCAGGGTCGATTATTGCAGATATTCTCTTTATAAGTTCATCGGCAAAGGGAGCTTTTACTGTATCTATAAGAGTGATTTTTTCATCAATTATAAGATATGCGTTATAGCTTGAACCTCTGTTTGTTGAATAGCCGTGGAAGTTTCTCACATTCCAGTCAACAGCACCTACTTCATAAATACCTTTTTTCAGTTCAGTAATTTTCATAATAAAAAAATCCTTTCTTTTTGAAATATTATAACCGTTTTAATGCAGATAATTTATATAAATTTTCTTTATGGGATAATTATATATTATAATGGCTGAAAATACAGTTGCAAATGCAACACATATGCTTGACAAACCGGAATATATGGATATAATAAGAGTATAAACAGACTGTATTTATATTATGTATACAGTCATATGCTATAAAAACAGAATGGAAGTTTGATATGAAAGTAGTTATTATCGGAAGCGGCAAGGTCGGAAGTAATATTTCTTCAAGCCTTTCCGGCGAAGGGCATGATGTTACAGTTATTGACTGCAAAGATGCTGCTCTTGCAAAAATAAGGGACAGACAGGATATAATGTGTATTGAGGGAGATGGTGCTGATGTTGACATACAGCATGAAGCTGAAGTCGGCAGGGCAGGGCTTTTTATTGCAACAACTCCGCATGATGAGCTTAATATTCTATGCTGTCTTATAGCAAAGCGTCTTGGTGCACAAAGAACTATTTCACGAGTCAGAAATCCCGTTTATTTCAAACAGATTGACCTCATAAAAGAGGATTTGGGTCTTTCAATGGTTATGAATCCTGAAAGAATTGTTTCTGATGAAATAATAAGACTTCTTGTATTTCCTCCGGCAGCCAAGCTTGAAGTATTTTCAAAGGGAAGAATTGAACTTGTTGAACATAAAATATCTGCAAATTCAGTCATTTCAGGAATGAGTCTTGCTGAAATCTATAAGCATAATAAAATAAAATTTCTGATATGTGCTGTTGAAAGAGATTCACAGATATTCATTCCGGACGGAAATTTTGTTCTTCAGTCAGGAGATAAGATAAATATTGCCGCTTCACATAATAATATAAAAGATTTTTTCAGAACAATCGGTTCTGCGGCAAATAAAAAAATCAGAACTGTTATGATAGTAGGCGGCGGAAAAATATGCAATTATCTTGTAAAACAGCTTCTTGAAATGAAAATACGTGTAAAGATTATTGAAAATAATTATGAAAAATGCTGCGAGCTTGCTGAAACTTTTCCAAAGGCAACAATAATATGCTCTGACGGCACAGAACAGGAAGTCCTTATGGAAGAAGGTCTTGACGAGGTAGATGCATTCATTCCTATGACGGGCATAGACGAGGAGAATATTATAATATCCCTGTTTGCAAAAAATAATTCCGGTGCAAAAATAATAACAAAGATAAATCGTGAAAGCTACTGCGATATGGCATCGGAAATGGGAGTTGACTGCATAGTTTCACCGAAAAGTCTTGCCTCAAGTGCTATAGTAAGCTATGTGCGTTCTCTTAAAAACACAGCTGACAGCAATATAGAAGCTCTTTATCATATTGTCGGAAACAAGGCAGAAGCTATTGAATTCAAGATAAAAAGCAATATCGAAAATCTTATAAATATACCTCTCAAAGACCTTAAACTAAAGAAAAATATACTTATATGCGGCATAATCAGAAAAAGAGAAGTAATAATCCCTAACGGAAATGATTATATGGCTCTGGGTGATTCAGTAGTAGTCATTTCAAAGGATTATCATTTTTCTGATATCAAGGATATCCTTGAATAAAGGAGAAAAAATTTTATGAATAAATCAGTTGTTTTTCATTATCTTTCAAAGATAATGTTTATAGGTTCAGTTCTTTTTCTCCTGCCATGCATGGTAAGCATATACTATGGAGAACATGATTCAGCTGTGGCATTTGCTCTTGTTGCAGCAATAATTGCCGCTGTATCAGCTCCTATGTGCATAATAAAGCCTGAAAACAAAAAGATGTATGCAAGAGAAGGTCAGGTAATAGCCGCACTCCTCTGGATAATATATCCGATAGCCGGAGCTTTGCCGTTCTATATAAGCGGTGAAATACCGGTCTTTATAGATGCAGTTTTTGAAAGTGTATCCGGATTTACAACAACCGGTTCAACAATAGTTTCAGATGTTGAAAATCTTTCAAAGGGAATGCTTTTCTGGAGAAGCTTTTCACACTGGATAGGAGGCATGGGAGTTCTTGTGTTTGCAGTTGCAATACTGCCGTCTGACAACGATTCAATGCACCTTATGCGTGCGGAATGTGCAGGGCCTCAGGTCGGAAAAATCGTTCCAAAGGGTAAAAATTCCGCAATGTATCTCTATATAATATATACTGTCCTTACTGTTCTTATGGTGATATTTTTGCTTTTCGGAGGAATGCCTCTCTTTGACAGCATATGTCATGCAATGGGTACTGCCGGAACAGGCGGATTCGGTATAAAAAATTCTAATGTGGCATATTATGATTCTGCTTATATAGACGGAGTAATAACAGTCGGAATGATACTTTTCGGTGTGAATTTCAATATGTATTATTTCATAGCCGTCAGACGTTTTAAAAATGTGCTTAAAAATACAGAGCTTAAAGTTTATCTTTCAATAATTGCCGTTTCAATAATTCTTATAATGATAAATACAAGACATCTTTATGACTCACTGCTTTCAGATTTCAGATATACATCATTTCAGGTTGCAACCATAATTTCATCAACAGGCTATGCAACAGCTGATTACTGTCAGTGGCCTGAATTTTCACAGACTCTGCTTATACTGCTTATGTTCATAGGCGGCTGTGCAGGCTCAACAGGCGGCGGATTCAAGGTTCAGAGAGTGGTTATAATGTTCCGCAGTGCGATAAAATCAATAAGACAGACTCTGCGTCCGAAGTCTGTATATATATTGAAGGGCGAGGATAAATCCCTTGATACTGCAACAGTTCACGGCGTTCATGCATATCTTATAATATATCTTGGATTTATAATGATATCGCTGCTTCTTGTATCGCTTGACAATGCAGATTTTGCAACGACATTTTCATCAGTAGTCACATGTATAAACAATATAGGCCCGGGACTAAACAGGACAGGTCCAACTGAAAATTTCAGCTTCTTTTCAGGATTTTCAAAGGCAGTGCTTTCAATAGATATGCTTCTTGGCAGACTTGAATGTTTTCCTCTGCTGATACTGTTTTCACCTACTGTATGGAGAAAGAAATTTTAATTAACGCTAATTCGACAACAAAATTTTATAATTGAAAATATGGGATTTTCATTATATTTTGTAGGGGCTTCCTTAAGTTCGCCCGTTAGATTCACCGGA
>DJFA01000110.1:8007-9039 GCA_002431975.1 Ruminococcus sp. UBA5884 | reverse complement strand
AACACAGTTCGCCCCTACATAAACAATCCATCGAATTGGCGTTAAAAAAAGCTTTCTGAAAAAAATCAGAAAGCTTTTTAATTTATATGATTACAGAGATTACTTAATCATGCTGGCAACTTCATCAGCGAAATTGTCTTCTTTTTTCTGAATGCCTTCGCCTCTTTCATAGCGTACATAATCAACAACCTTGATTGAGCCGCCGAGGTTCTTTGCAACATTTTCAACATACTTGCCTACTGTAACATCGCCGTCTTTAACGAAAGCCTGTTCAAGCAGACAGTTTTCTGAATAGTATTTGCCGATTTTGCCTTCAACGATTTTAACCTTAACCTGTTCAGGCTTGTTAGCCATTTTCGGGTCTTCAGCCATCTGAGCAAGCATGATTTTCTTTTCATCTTCAATAGCACTTGCAGGAACAGCTTCTCTGTTGAGGTAAGGCGGATTCATTGATGTTATCTGCATACAAACGTCCTTGCCGCAGGCAATGAGTTCAGGATTTGCTGCATCAATATCAGTGTCAAGCTTTACCATAACGCCGAACTGACCGTCACCATGAACGTATGAAACGAGAACGCCTTCCATTCTTACAAAACGGCGAATCTGCATATTTTCACGGATTTTAAGGAAAAGTTCATCATAAGCAGCTTTTACAGTGATATCCTTTCCAGCCATCTTTGTGTTGTTGAGAGCTTCCACATCAGCCGGATTGCTTTCAATGATAGTCTTTGCAACATCATTTACGAAAGCCTTGAAGTCATCGTTCTTTGCAACGAAGTCTGTTTCAGAGTTCACTTCAAGAACAACGCCAACTTTTTTATCTGTATCAACGACAGCAGTTACAATACCTTCAGCAGCAACTCTGCCGGCTTTTTTAGCCTGAGTAGCAAGACCCTTTTCACGGAGAATAACGATAGCAGCTTCTACATCACCGTTAGTTTCCATGAGAGCCTTTTTACAGTCCATAATACCAACGCCTGTTCTTTCTTTAAGAGCAGCAACGTCCTTAGCACTTATAGCCATATTAAAAAA
>DJFA01000110.1:5681-7937 GCA_002431975.1 Ruminococcus sp. UBA5884 | reverse complement strand
TTCAGCAGCCGGTTCTTCTGTCTGTTCAGCAGCAGCTTCACCGTCATCGCCCTGTCTGCCTTCAATGATAGCATTAGCAATAGTTCCGGCAATAAGCTTTACAGCTCTGATAGCATCATCGTTGCCAGGAATTACATAATCAACTTCATCAGGGTCACAGTTTGTATCAACTATTGCAACAATCGGGATATTGAGTTTCTTAGCTTCTGAAACTGCAATCTTTTCTTTTCTCGGGTCAACGATAAAGAGAGCTCCCGGGAGAGTATTCATATTCTTGATACCGCCGAGGAATTTTTCGAGTTTTTCTATTTCGAGGTTGAGCTTGATAACTTCTTTCTTAGGAAGCAGAGCAAATGTGCCGTCTTCTTCCATTTTTCTGAGCTGTTCAAGACGTTCAATTCTTCTTCTGATAGTCTTGAAGTTAGTCATCATACCGCCGAGCCATCTTGCATTTACATAGTGAGCACCTGCACGGAGAGCTTCTTCCTTAACTGAATCGCCAGCCTGTTTCTTTGTACCTACGAAAAGAACAGATTTGCCTTCAGCAGAAATGTCACGGATAAACATATAAGCTTCTTCAAGTTTCTTTACTGTTTTCTGAAGGTCTATGATATAGATTCCGTTTCTTTCAGTAAAGATATAAGGTGCCATTTTAGGGTTCCATCTTCTTGTCTGGTGACCGAAGTGTACGCCAGCTTCAAGAAGCTGTTTCATTGATACTACTCCCATTTGTAGTTCCTCCTGTTTTGGTTAATTTTTAATATCCTCCGCCTGACTTGGCTTGCGGACAATCCTTTTAAAATAAAAGAACACCAATCCGCAAAAGTGCAGACGTGCGAACTGCCTTAAATTATAACACATCCGAGAAATATTTTCAAGAGATTTCCGGAAATAATATTCTACAAATTTTCACATGAATTAATACTTTAAAAATGTCACAATGCACAAAAATAAAACTGCTTCATAATATATGAAACAGTTTTATCATTGCTTTAAAAATTATTTTTTATTTTTTTTTGATTTGTTAAGTACAATTGAAAGAATGATAAGTGCAACGGCAACTATTGCTAAAACTATGAAAATTATAGGGTTTCTTGTGTCGCCGGTGTTCGGACTCATAACAGCCATTAAAGCTGTAAGAGCATTCATCATATTAAATGCTGACATTCTTCTGCCTCCTTATATGTATCTGTATATTTGTAATGAAATGATAAACATTCTTTTTATATAATACTTTATTATTCATATTTTGTCAATAGAAAATATGATATCAATTATCAGGCTGTATTTTATAATATTTGTGTATATTGACGCAAATCAGAGGAGAATTAAAAAAAATTCTCCTCTGCAAAATTAAGTGTATTATATTTTATCGGAATAATATGATTTGTAAAGTTCGCTTTCTATGCGGATAAGTCTGTTATATTTGGCGGTGCGGTCAGTACGGCAGGGAGCACCTGTTTTTATCTGACCGGCATTTACAGCAACAGCAAGGTCGGCTATAAAAGTTTCTTCTGTTTCACCTGAACGGTGTGAAATAACGGTTTTATAGCCGTTTTGCTGGGAAATTCTGATTGCATCAAGAGCTTCTGAAAGAGTTCCTATCTGATTGTATTTGACAAGGACGGCATTTCCGGTGTTTTCACGTATTCCACGCATTATATGTTTTGGATTGGTTACAAAAAGGTCGTCGCCGACAAGCTGTATTTTATCGCCGAGTCTTGAAGTGAGTTTTTTAAATCCGTCCCAGTCCTGTTCGCCGAGAGCGTCCTCTATTGAGCATATCGGATATTTTTCGCAGAGTTTTTCCCAGTATGATATAAGTTCATCACTTGTATATGCTGTACTGCGTTTCGGGAGCATATATTTTCCGTTATCCTGATACCATTCGCTTGAGGCGGCATCAAGAGCAATTTTAACATCATCAGTTGTATATCCTGCATTGTCTATGGCTTGAAGTATGACTTCAATGGCTTCCTCATCAGATGAGAGGTCAGGAGCAAAACCGCCTTCATCTCCTACAGTAACAGAAAGACCTTTTGATTTGAGAATATTTCCGAGGGAATGATAGATTTCGCTGCCGATTCTTACAGCTTCAGTAAGACAGCAAGCTCCATAAGGCATTATCATAAATTCCTGTATATCAACATTATTTGAGGCATGAACGCCGCCGTTGAGAATATTCATCATAGGAACAGGCATTATTCTTGAATATATTCCGCCGAGATATCTGTAAAGAGGTATATTATATGACTG
>DJFA01000110.1:0-5571 GCA_002431975.1 Ruminococcus sp. UBA5884 | reverse complement strand
CTGTCAAGTTCATTTAATTTGTCATCAACTCTGTACTGTTCAGCACAGCATAATGATGAAAGTGCAGGTGCAATTATTTTATTGATGTTTTCAACAGCAGTTTTAACACTTTTTCCATGATATCTTGAGCTTCCAGAATCACGGAGTTCATGAGCTTCATAGATACCGGTTGAAGCTCCTGACGGTACGCTTGCAGAAGCCATAGTTCCGTCAGAGAGCCATATATCAGCCCGTACAGTAGGATTTCCTCTTGAATCGAGAATTTCAAAGCCTTTGATTTTATTTATTTTAACATTCATATTATATGATACTCCTTGAATTTTTTTGTTTTTATGCTTTTGCATATGGTGAATATGCAAGTCTTATAAAATATCCCTGTTCATGACTGCATACAGGACAGATTTTCGGAGCATTTCTGCCTTCAAACTCATAGCCGCAGTTGAGGCATATCCATTTTTCTTCAACATCACTTGCAAAAAGACGGTTGTTTTCAAGAAGTACTGCAAAATGTTTAAAGCGTTCACTGTGAGATTTTTCTATTTCAGCTATGCGGCGGAATGTTGAGGCAATCGCATCAAATCCTTCATTTTCAGCAGTTTCTGCAAATGATGAATATACAACGTCATGTTCTTCAGTTTCATTATGTTCAGCATTTTTAAGAAGCTGGAGTATGCTGTCAGTAGTTTCAACCGGATAGCCTCCGCTGAATTCAACAGTCTGACCGTCCATACTTTTAAGAAATCCCATAAAAACCTCGGCATGAGCCTTTTCCTGTGCAGCCGTATATTTAAAAACTGCTTCAATTACATAAAGATTCTGTTCAGAAGCTTTTCCGGCAGCAAATGTATAACGGTTTCTTGCCTGACTTTCTCCTGCAAAGGCTCTCATAAGATTGAGTTTTGTTTCGCTTGATGCAATATCCATAAAAAATACCTCCATAAATTAACGCTAATTCGATAGCCGTTTCTGTGATTCGTTTATCTGAAATTAAATTCGTTTTGTAGGGGCGACCATTGGTCGCCCGTTATGGTTTATCAATGATTTTATCTGTTAACCAATGATTTTTCATACCAAAAACAAATACCAAATCTATGGTTTAACCATAATTCGGGCGGGCGACCAATGGTCGCCCCTACAAATGGAAAATCCCATATTTTCAATTATAAAATTTTGCTGTCGAATTGGTGTTATTTTAAAATCTGAAAATATTATTGACTCAGATATTTTAAATATTCAGATTATGAATTTTTAAATTTATGTAACAGATTTCATGTGCATTTCATATAAAATAAAAGCATATCAGTATTTACTTTTTATATATAATGTGCTATAATATATTTATAAATCTTATTGATAATATAAGAGGTGTTATGATGAAATATATATCTGTAAATGATATAAATTCAGGAATTAAAAAAAATGCAGCTGAATTTGTTGAAAAATCTGAAAATGTTTATAATAATCAGCTTATAAATGCAGCTGAAAAGATAATTAAAAATCTGCCTGAAAAATCACTTGTACTGATTTCAGGGCCTTCCGGTTCAGGAAAAACCACATCTGCAATGCGTATAGCTGGTATACTGAATAATCTCGGATATCAGACGTTTTCGATTTCAATGGATAATTATTTTCGTTCAAATCATTCTCCTGGTATGCCGCTTGATGAAAATGGTGATATAGACCTTGAATCGCCGCTTTGCCTTGATATAAATCTTTTTGGTGAACATATGTATAAAATACAGAAATGTCAGCCTATTGATATACCGGTATTTGATTTTACTACTCAGTCAAGACATGAAAAAACTGTGCATTTTCAGCGTAAGGAAAATGAAATAGTTATAATTGAAGGTATTCATGCTCTTAATCCTCTGGTTACCGGCGAAATAGACCGTTTTACAACAAAAATATATGTCAGCGTACGAACGAGAATTTTAAGTGACGGTGAATATGCACTTCACCCAAAGGAAATACGTCTTATGCGTCGTCTTTGCAGGGATACTCTTTTCAGGGGCAGAAGTGCGGAAAAGGTATTTGAATTTCTTAAAAGCGTTTCAAGAGGCGAGGAACTCTATATAATGCCATATAAACATCTTGCTGATATGGGGATAGATACATTTATTGCCTATGAACTTTCTGCATACAAGGAGCTTATTTTCCCTGAACTGCTTAAAATAAAGGATAAAATGAGTGATAACAGGCACTATAATGAAATAATGTCCGTCCTTTCAAAGCTTGAACCGGTATCAAAGGATATTATATCAGGAACATCTCTTATAAGAGAATTTGTGGGCGGCAGCGAATTTGAATACTGATATACAAAAAAACAGGGGCGGATTATATGTCCGTCCCTGTTTGTATTTGTTTTGTTATGCAGATACAGCTGAATATCTTTCGCTGTCTATTATATCCCTCATTAATTTGAATGGATTTATATCGCCGCTTTTCACCATATCAAATATTTTCGGTGATGAGCCTGAAACAAGCACTGCACCGCTCTGATGAGCCTTTACAGGTATCTGCTGGTTTCTTGAAGCAACATTCCAGAAAACTATATCAGGAAGCTTATAGCCTGCCTTTCTGAACAGATGTTCTGCCGCCTGGAAGTTGGTGCATCGTTTTCCGTTATATTCTGCACAGGAATCAAATTCCATGTCAGAAATAATATATATAGTATCCGGAAGTTCTGACTGCGGAAGATTATATTCAAGAGCTGTATCAAGTATAAGCCTGAAAACGGCGTATATATCAGTATTGGCAATTTCGTTGAATGATTCGGCATATCTTGCTTTTTCAACAATATTTCTGCCTTTTATCTCAATAAGACGAGGGGTTTCTGAAAATGTTATGAAATGATTTGCAAATCTTCCATGACTTTTTTCAGCAAAATAGAGTCCAAGCGACAGTGCAGCCTCAAAAGGTTTTGGAGAAGCAGATGAGTAACAGCCATACATTGAACCTGAACCATCTATGACGGCAATTGCATTTCTTTCAGATGATGAAATGTCATTCATGCTTTTCCATGCGGCATCGAGTGCTGATGTTTCCTCAGCTGAAATTTTGCCTGACAGAGCCTTGCGGACTATATCATAAGGATAAAGAGATGAAACATTGAGTTTTTCCTTTCCGCTGTGAACATTTTCGATATACTGCATATATCTTTCGCCGTCATTGCGGATAAATGCTTTTCTGTAAAGCATCATAGCTCCTGAGGGCTGTTTTGAGTAATCAAATGTATAGTCACGTTCACGGAGTCTGTTTTCAATGATATCTATGTATTTTCTGAGAGAAGAAAGAGTTTTTCTGTAATGCTTTTCTGTAAATCCGAGAGCATGAACGATTTTTCCTGCAAGTATTCTTGTCTTTTCAGATGAAGTATTCACAGACGGCAGCCATTTTGCAAGCAGTGATACAGTCTTTCCGCTGTTCATATTTATGATATCGGATTCAAGCTGTTTTTTAATGATATCAATTATAAAGCTGTCAAGAGATGATTTTCCGTAAAGCATTACAAGGTCGTCCCATCTGCCGTATTCAGAAAACAGTTCAAGATTTTTTCTGACTGATTCTGTATGACAAGCGGCAAGATATTCAACAGCTGTACGGAAAACACGTCTTTCACCAAGGCCGTTTCTGATATCACGGGCGAAAAACAGTATTTTCATTGTATCAAGAGGATTTTCAGCATAAGCTCGTTCAACAAGAGTATTTATTTCATTATCAGATGCAGAGTTTCTCAAAGCACCTATTCTGTAGAAAAGGTCAAGACATTCCGATTCTGATGTATTGTATGAATAAGCTCCGTTTTCTGTGAAAGCGGAATTCTGATTCTTTTTTATGTAATCAATAAGTCCCATAAGAGTACTCCTTCCATTCTGATAAGTATTTCTGACTGATGAATAATCTGATGGAGAAATCTTTCTGTTTATTCAGGACAGCGTGTATTTTCAAATAATACATAAATTTTGCTGTTTCTGTCCTATGAAATGATTTCTCCGCAGATTTTACAAGACGGATTTTATATCGTGACAGGATATATAAATTTTTGCTGTTTCCGTCTTTTAAAGCTTTTTAAAGACACGGCACAATAAAATCTGCTCTGCCAACTGAGCTACAGGAGCATAAGACAGCTCCTGACCGGAATCGAACCGGTGACACGACTGTAACTATTATTTGTTGCTGTGTGTGCCGTTTGTACAAGACGCATATTAATAAGCATTCATTTTTCTTATAAATATATTTGCTGTAAGCGTCTTTTTTATGTCGGGACAGGATAATTGAATGAAAACACGGCACGAATAAAAAAGCTGACTACAGGAATAATTACTGACCGGATTCGAACCAATAAAAGTCCCATACTATTTTCATCATATGTTTGCTGTGCGTGCCGTTTATACAAGACGCATATATAATAAATCTCATCTTATTATAAATATATTTGCTGTAAGCGTCTTTATTTTTTTATGATTATCCCTTTACAACCCCTATTGTAAACAGTTTTTTTACTGGTTGGGCGAGGTCTTGCTGATTTTTCATTACTTTGCCGATATCCTTGTATGCAAATCTTGATTCATCAGCAACATCGCTTTTATTATGTTTTCCGAGGACTACTCCAAGATTTTTAAGGTCTACCATAACATTTTCAACTGAAAATGTCTGTCTTGCGGCAGTTCTTGAGTACATACGTCCTGCACCGTGAGATGATGACTGAAAGCTTTCATCTTTTCCAAGACCATTTGCTATGTAGCTGTATGAACCCATAGCACCGGGGATTATAACAGATTTTCCGGCTTCTGCCCTTACAGCTCCTTTGCGGTGTACCCATACATTTTTACCAAAATGATTTTCAAGGGCTGCATAATTATGGTGACAGTTTATCTGATTTGAGTATACGGGAGTTTTCCCGAGATATTTTTCACACATTTCAGAAAATATGTTTTTTACTTTGAAAAGCATTGCCTCACGGTTTTCATATGCAAAATCCATTGAAAGGTGCATCCAGTTAAGATACTGATGTCCTTCCACGCTTGAAACCGGAAGAAACGGCAGATTATATTCAGGAGGAACAGCTGAATGCCATCTCTCATTCAGTTTTGCAGCTGCTGAATTAAAGTATTTTCCGACTGTATAGCCGAAATTGCGGCTTCCTGAATGAAGCATTATGCAGGCAAGACCGTTTTCATCTTCCTGTATTTCGATGAAATGGTTTCCTCCGCCTAAAGTTCCGACCTGAAAATAGCCTTCATTTATATTATTGAAAAGCTCCTTGTCAGGACTGTATCTGTCAGCCTGTTCCAGAGCATTGTCAAGAACAGCTGACGGCTGAGGCTTTGAATAATGGCTGAATCCTACAGGGATAGCTCTGAGTATTGAACCTATTATATTTCTGATAAGTTCGCCGCTTCCTGTCATTGTTTCACGCAGAAGTTTTGCCGGAATATCAGTCTGGACAAAAGCCATTCCGCAGCCGATATCAACTCCTACAGCGTTAGGGATTACTGCATCTTCACAGGCAATTACCGCACCGATAGGCATTCCTTTTCCGGTGTGTGTATCAGGCATAAGAGATACCCA
>DJFA01000043.1:17187-32057 GCA_002431975.1 Ruminococcus sp. UBA5884 | reverse complement strand
TAAAATATGATATGAAAGGAGAATTTCATTATGAAATACTATCAGAAGATATCTGATTATATTGATAATCATAAAAATGATATGAAGAATACTCTTGCAGAATTTATTGAAATTCCAAGTGTAAAAGGAACTCCGGAAACAAATGCTCCGTTTGGAAAATATCCGGCACTTGCACTTCATAAAGCTCTTGATATATGTCAGTCATTCGGTTTTAAGACTGAAAATATTGACAATTATGCAGGTCATGCGGATTTTTCAGACAAAGAAACAAAACTTGCAGTACTCTGTCATCTTGATGTTGTTCCTGCCGGAAATGACTGGAGCTACAATCCTTTTGAACTTTCCGTTGATAAAGAAAATGGTCTGCTTTTCGGCAGAGGCACTATTGACAACAAAGGCCCTGCCGTGGCTGTAATGTATGCCATGAAAGCCATAAAGGAACTCAATATACCTCTTGCATACAATATACGCTTTATAATGGGTACAGATGAGGAAAACGGTTCATCTGATATGAAATACTATATGTCAAAACAGAAAATGCCGCCATATGTATTCACTCCTGACGGCAGCTATCCGGTTATAAATATTGAAAAAGGCATGATAAGACTTGAATTATCCGCAGATTTCAGCATCAATGAGGATTCAGCCATTATTTCTCTGAACGGAGGAAAAACTATAAACGCTGTTCCGGGTCTTGCATATGCTGAGATAAAAGGCGTTTCATCAGACAGAATTTTAAAAACTGCTGATAAACTCAATATGAGTGTAACTTTTGATACTGAACAGAACAGCGATATAACAAAGATTACTGCAAAAGGCACTGATGCTCATGCTTCAACTCCTGAAACCGGCGACAATGCGGTAACTGCTCTGCTTGCTCTTATAACAGCTCTTGAACCTGATAATTCTGAAATATTCAGATATATAAAAGCTCTGTCAGAACTTTATCCATACAGGGAAACTGACGGTTTTTCATGCGGCATAAAATGCAGTGATGAAAAATCAGGTGCATTGACTTCTGTCCTCAGCGTTATAAATCTTGATAAAAACGGATTTTCTGCAAAGAATGATATAAGATTTCCTGTAAGCCGCAGTTGTAATGATATAATCAGCATAATGAAAAATACCGCTGCTGACAAATCTATGAATATGAATATACTTCTTGAAGATGAACCGCATTACACTGATGAAAACAGCGAATTTGTAAAATCACTGCTTGAAGTATACAGCGAAATAACAGGCTCGGACGAAAAATGTATTGCAATAGGCGGCGGTACATATGTACATAATATAAAGGGCGGCGTTGCATTCGGTGCTGAATTTCCTGATGAAAACAATAATATGCATGGAGCTGACGAACATATAAAAACTGACAGTTTTCTGCTTAATGCCAAGATTATTGCAGCTGCCGTCATAAAAATATGCGGTGAATGATGAAAAGTAAATTATCAAAAACATGGATTATCTGTCTGCTTGCCTCATTCAGCTGTTTTTTATGGGGCAGTGCATTTCCGTTTATAAAAATAGGCTACAAAATTCTTGATATAAAATCAGATGACTATATATCCCAGATACTCTTTGCAGGAATACGTTTTACGGCTGCCGGAATAATAACTGTCATATTCGGAAGTCTTGCAAATAAAAAGCTGCTTGTTCCAGACAAAAAAAGTATACCGGCAGTAATGAAACTAAGCCTTTTCCAGACTATTCTGCAATATATGTTCTTCTATATAGGTCTTGCCAACACAACAGGTATAAAAGCCTCGGTAATAAATGCATCAGGAGTTTTTCTCTGCATATTCATAACAGGATTTGTATTCAGACTTGAAAAAATAAGCGTATACGATATAATCGGAAGTCTTATCGGATTTGCAGGAGTCATACTTATAAACATTAATGGTCTTGATACGCATATAAGCCTTATAGGTGACGGATTTATATTTCTTTGCAGTGCTTCATATGCAATGTCATCAGTATGTATGAAAAAATATTCTGCTAAATTCAATCCGGTTATGTTAAGCGGATATCAGTTTATATTCGGCGGAATTGTAATGACTCTTGCAGGAATTATATTCGGAGGTCATATAGACAAAATTTCTGCTGAGGGAATACTTGTAACTTTATATCTTGCATTTGTATCAGGTGCAGCATATTCAGTATGGTCACTTCTTTTAAAGAACAATCCTGTTTCAAAGGTTGCCATATTCGGATTTTTCAATCCTCTTTTCGGAGTAATGCTCTCCGGACTGCTTCTTGATGAAAGCGAGGATTTCGGGATAAAAGGAATTATTTCGCTGATACTTGTATGCACAGGCATTATAATTGTAAATAAACGTAAAAAAGTCCGGTCATCATGAGATAACCGGATTTTTTATATTCTTAAAATGATTTTTCTGAAAATCTTCTTTAATCTGAGGTTTTCCGAAAAAATACCCCTGAATGAAATCAAGATTCATATCATGAACTATTTTATATTCCTCAATATTTTCAATTCCCTCAAGGCATACTTTTATTCCTACATTATGACAAAGTTCAACTGCAAATCTTATGAAATTCTTATCAAAGATACTTTCCTTTATATTTTTTACAAAGGCACGGTCAATTTTAACGATATCTGCCGGTACTTCTTTAAGTACTTCCAAAGATGAATAACCAGTTCCGAAATCGTCCATTGCAATATCTATACCCATTTTTCTGAAATTTGAAAACATATTGTTAAGGAATTCCTTATCAGTTACAAATCTGCTTTCAGTAAGCTCTATGATTATATTTGAAAAATCAGCATCAGAATTTCTGATTGTATCGCTTACAAAATCAATGAAATTGTCATCAAAAAGCTGGATATATGATATATTTATGCTCATTTTGAAATCAGGGCAGTATTTCAGCCATTCGCCGCACAGCTTTACAGCCTCTTTGAATATCCATTTTCCTGCATCGACTATCATTCCCGTGTTTTCAAGGATAGGAACAAATTCTGCCGGAGAAACATTTCCAAATTCGCTGTTATGCCATCTTAAAAGAGCCTCGCCGCCTTTGAGTTCACCTGTTGAGGCACATACCTGCGGCTGACACACTATCTGAAAACCTTCAAAATTATTCTCAATTGATTCACGCAAAGCCTCTGAAACAGAAAGTTCTCTTGTTTTTACTTCAAGCATATCGGAATTAAACAGGCTTATCCTGTTTTTGCCATGCGATTTTGCATATTCAAGTGCAGCAACCGCATATTTCATAAATGTCTGATAATTTGCAGATAATTTTGGTATATCGCAATACATTACCGCACCGCCTGAAAATGTACAGCTGTATTTTTTCCCGTCATATTCCTGCTGGATATCAAAAACATTTTTAAGTTCAAAATATGTTCTTCTCATCTCCTCATATGATGAATTTCTGAATATGACAGCAAATTCATCATTATCAAGGCGGTAAAGCTCTGTATTATCAGGGATTACCGTCTGAATTTTATGAGCAATAATTTTAAGAACATTATCACCGAATCTGCGGTTATAAAGACTGTTAATATTTTTAAAATTATCAATATTGAGAATCATAAGACCAGTTTTATTTTCTTCAGAGGCAATATATATACTGAGATTATCCTCAAAGGCATACTTGTTAAGCATACCTGTTATACTGTCGACCTTGCTTTTTCTGCCGAGATTTATTATCATTCCTGCAAACAGGTCAGGAACTCCGTTTTCATCACGTTTAAGATATCCTTTGCACCTCAGCCAGACCCATTCTCCACGCACATTTTTAACTCTGTATTCAACACTGTGAACATCAGTCAGACCTTCAAGCATATTGACATACGCATCATAAAAAAGTTTTTGTTCACTTGGATGTATTTTTTTAATCCAGAGTTCACCGAAATGTTCAATAGTACCCGAGGGGAGGTCAAATTCCTCAGCCATTTTTCTGGATATGACAGTCATATCTGTATCGACAGGTTTTTCGCATATATATATGTAATCATCAGTACTTTTTTCGAGTATTTCAAATAATGATTTGCTGTTGAAATTAAACATATTATCCATACTATATTCCCCTCCTTTTCTTCAATGTGTATTTTCTATATTATAGCACATTACTGACGTTTTTACAAATATTTCGGAACATTAAAAATAAAATTAGTATAAATGTCCATAAAAAATTCAGATAATATGTTTATTTTATATAAAAATGAAAGTAAGGGCGAACAATGTCCGCCCTTTTTTAAACTAAAATATCAGAATAATGTAAGCTGACTTGTCTGTGGCAAGCCGTTCAATGCTCCTGCATTCTGAAGAGCTTCAACAGTAGTCTTTGAAATACCGCTTTGTGCCTGAAGTTCTTCAACTGAAATATAATCTCCTTTCTGCACAGTATCATAAAGATTCTGAGCAGCACTGTCACCTACTCCGCTTAATGCGTTGAATGGTATTCTTATTTTTCCGTCCTCTATTTTGTATTTATACGCATGGGAGCGTTTTAAATCTATAGGAAGGAAGAAATAACCTCTTGACATCATTTCATTTACTATAAGCAGTATATCATAAAGGTCACCTTCCTTCTTTGAGCGTTCATTTCCCTTTGAACGCAGTTCATTTATCCTGTTTCTTACAGCATCTTTACCTTTTACAGCAAGGTCAGCATCAAAATCAGAACCTCTTACTGTAAAATATGTTGCATAAAATTCAAGAGGATAATAATACTTGAACCAGCCGAGTTTTATTGCAGCAATTACATATGCTGCTGCATGAGCCTTCGGAAACATATATTTGATTTTAAGACAGCTGTCAATATACCACTGCGGTACATTATGGTCAAGCAGCATCTGTTTCAGTTCAGGAGTAAATGTTTTAGGAGCTTTTCCCTTACGGGTATTCTCCATAATCTGAAACGCCTGTTTAGGTTCAACTCCCTTATAGAGCAGATATGTCATAATGCTGTCACGAGTACCTATAACTTCTGAAATTGTACAGATTCCGTCTGCAATCAAATCCTTTGCATTGCCGAGCCATACGTCCGTACCATGTGAAAGTCCTGAAATCTGGAGCAAATCGCTGAATTTGGTAGGTTTTGCATCAACAAGCATCTGTATTGTGAATCCCGTACCCATTTCAGGAATACCAAGGCTTCCTGTCGGACAGTATATCTCCTCCGGAGTGACTCCGAGTACTTCAGCAGATGTTACCATCTGTATAATTTTCGGGTCTGATGTCGGAACATCTTTTATTTTTATTCCTGTCATATCCTCAAGATGTTTATAGAGAGTCGGCACAACGTGACCGAGTTCATCAAGTTTTAAAATTGTATCATGCAGTGAATGAAAGTCGAAATGAGTTGTTATTACATCAGAATCATTTGAATCCGCAGGGTGCTGTACAGGAGTAAAATCATATACTTCATGGTCTGAAGGCACTACAACCATTCCGCCCGGGTGCTGACCGGTAGTTCTTTTTACTCCGGTACAACCTATGGAAAGTCTTGTCATTTCAGCATTATTGACTGTCTGACCTGTTTCTTCAAGGTAATGCTTTACATATCCGAATGCTGTTTTTTCGGCAACGCTTGCTGTAGTTCCGGCTTTGAATACGTTGTCCCGTCCGAAAAGTTCTTCTGTATATCTGTGTGCTGATGACTGATATTCACCAGAAAAATTAAGGTCTATATCAGGAGCTTTATCGCCGTCAAACCCGAGGAATGTTTCAAATGGTATATCATGGCCGTCCCTGTGCATATCAGTTCCGCATTCCGGACAGTTTTTCTGCGGCAAATCAAAACCTGAACCATATGTTCCGTCTGTAAGAAATTCACTGTATTTGCATTTCGGGCATACATAATGCGGCATAAGCGGATTTACTTCTGAAATACCTGCCATTGATGCTACAAATGATGAACCTACTGAACCTCTTGAACCTACATGATATCCATGCTCCTCTGAATTGGCAACGAGTTTCTGTGCAATGATATAAAGAACTGAAAATCCATGCTTTATAATTGAACCAAGTTCACGGTTAAGACGTTTTTCAACTATTTCAGGCAGAGGGTCGCCGTATATCTCTCTTGCTTTTTCATTGGTTATACGTATGAGGTCTTCTTCTGCACCTTCAATATTAGGTGTAAAAGTACCCTTTGGGATAGGTCTTACAACTTCTATTTCATCAGCAATTTTATTTGTATTTTCAACAACTATTTCATATGCTTTTTCTTTTCCGAGATATGCAAATTCCTCAAGCATTTCATCAGTTGTGCGGAAATAGAGAGGAGGCTGCTGCTGAGCGTCCTTAAAGCCGTTTCCTGTCATAAGGATTTTTCTGAATATCTCATCTTTTTTATCAATGAAATGCACATCACAGGTTGCGACCACCGGAATATCAAGTTCCTCACCGAGTTTTACTATCTGTCTGTTGAAATTCTGAAGTTCCTCAATGCTGTCAGCTGTACCGTTTCTTATCATAAATTCATTGTTAAGCACAGGCTGAATTTCAAGATAATCATAAAATTCTGCAAGATGTACTATTTCATCATGCGGTCTGTTCTGGACTATTGCTGTAAACAGTTCACCGGCTTCACAGGCACTTCCGAAAATCAGACCTTCATGATGTTCAAGCAGAACTGATTTAGGCATAAGCGGTTTTTTATAGAAATAATCAAGGTTGCTGTATGATACAAGCTTATAGAGATTTTTAAGTCCTGTCTGATTTTTAACAAGTATTATCTGATGATACGGTTTAAGCTTCTTTACATCTATTTTATCTGTAATTGTATTGAGCTGCCCTAAATTTTCAAGATTTTTTTCCTTTACAAGACGGTTCATCAGTTCAAGATAGATTTTTGCAAGCATTTTTGCATCATCTGAGGCATGATGATGGTCAAATTTTCCGAGTTTAAGATGTTTTGCAACAAGATTAAGCTTATATCTTCCAAGTTCAGGGAGAATTGACTGACACATTGCAAGACTGTCAATATATTTATAGTCAAATTCAATATTATGACGCTTTTTAACTTCATTTATAAAAGATGTATCAAAACTTGCATTATGTGCCACAAGCACCGGATTCTTTCCGCAGAAATCCATAAACATTCCAAGAGCTTCTGCTTCTTTCGGAGCATCTGCAACTTTCTGACTGTCAATGCCTGTAAGTTCGGTTATTTCAGCCGGTATATCCATTTCAGGATTTACAAATGTATCAAAGCTGTCAATTATCTGCATATTTCTGATTTTGACAGCTCCTATTTCTGTAAGGCGGTGCTTCTGCGGACTAAGACCTGTTGTTTCAACGTCAAAGATTATTATTTCATCATTATAACTGCGTTCATCAGGTTCTGAAATAATGAATACAGGGTCAGTATCATTCACAACATATGCTTCACAACCGTATATTACCTTGAAATTTTCATCATCTATACTTTCAACTGTATTCATAGCTTCCGGAAATGCCTGAACTATTCCGTGGTCAGTTATCGCAACGGCAGGGTGTCCCCATTCATATGCCCTTTTTACTATGACAGATGCCGGAGTAACTGCGTCCATAGCTGACATTGATGTATGCATATGGAGTTCAACTCGTTTCTTTTCAGCTGTATCCTTTTTCTGTATACGCTTTGTAAGAACGATTGAATCAGGCATTATCGAATAGTCATTGGAAAATGTATCATATCCGAGTTTGCCTCTTACCATTATAGTACTTCCCTTTTTGATTCTGTCATAGCCGATATGTTCAATATCTTCATTTTTTTCAAATACTTTAACGATAAGCGAACCTGTATAATCTGTTACAGTAAATGTAAGTACTGTTTTATTGTTTCTGAGTTCTCTCCTGTCCATATCAAAAACATCAGCACATATTACAACATTCTCATTCATATGAGAAGCAAACGCCTCACTTATTGATATATATGAATCTCTTATCCTGCGACCCTTTATAACATCTCTGTTATCCGAATCGACTTCATTTATATCAAGGTTTTCTGCATCACTTACTACTGAATGCGGAGCTTCATGAACCGGTTCTTCCTTTTCCTGCGGTTCATAATGCTTTGGTATCTCATCAAGGGCTGTTTTTATCATATTATTATAGTCATCATCTGACTGTTCAAGCTCGCCGCAGAGTTCAACATTTATTTCACGTCCGAATTCGCTGTATATGAATTTTGAAGTTTCAGTAGTAAAATTTGCCTTTTGAAGAATATCATATCCGCCGTTTTTAAGCTTTATTCTGAGCGTATTATCCGAAATAACAGCCTCGGAATTATCAAAAAATCCGTTTACAAATGATATATTTCTTTTAAGATTCTGAATAAGTTCACCGTAATAATCTATTGTAAAAAGTTCAGGAGGATATGAACATTTAAGATAAAATTCCTCCATTCCGAATTTTTCACGCATATTTTTCTCAAATTCAGTTACTGAACTGAAAGGAACTATTGAATCATATTTTACATAAAATAAAATTTTTGAAAATGATGTGGAATGAGTGATTTTATAAAGCAGACCTCTTTTTATTCTTTCATCTGAATCGATTGAAAATTCCTTTAAAAAATCTCCTAAAATAATCTCCATCAGTTCACCTGCTGAATTTTTTCTATTTCAGATATGAGTTCTGAAACTATATCTTCTTCACGGATTTTTCTCAATACCTCGCCTTTTCTGAAAAGCACTGCACAGCCGTCACCGCCTGCTATACCGATATCAGCTTCTTTAGCTTCTCCGGGGCCGTTTACGATACAGCCCATCACGGCAACTTTTATATCAATATCCATATCGCCTATAGCTTTTTCAACCTCGGCAGCAGTTTTTATAAGGTCTATCCTTGTTCTGCCGCAGGTAGGACATGAAACTATCTGAACTCCCTTTCTCATGCCTATTGATTTAAGTATATCCTTAGCCGCATAGATTTCTCTTACAGGGTCATCAGTAAGTGAAACCCTTATAGTTTCCCCTATTCCGTCAACCAGCAGAGAACCTATTCCCACAGCCGATTTTATAATTCCCATTCTTTCAGTTCCGGCTTCCGTTACTCCGAGATGGAGAGGATAACTGCATTTTTCAGCCATAAGTCTGTATGCATTTATCATAGTTCTTACATCTGATGACTTTATTGATATTACTATATCATCAAAATCAAAACGATTGAGCATTTCAACATGCTTCATTGCACTTTCAACCAGAGCTTCCGGAACAGGTGCTCCGTATTTTGCAAGTATATCCTTTTCAACAGAGCCTGAATTAACTCCTATTCTTATAGGTATATTATGAGTGCGGCAGGCATCAGCAACCTGTTTTACCCTGTCCATATCGCCGATATTTCCGGGATTTATTCTTATTTTGTCTATTCCGGCAGCAACCGCTTCCAGAGCCAGTCTGTAATTGAAATGTATATCGGCTACAAGAGGAATACTGATTTTTTCCTTTATCGCAGGAATAAGCTTTACAGCTTCCATATCCGGAATAGCTGCCCTTACTATTTCACAGCCTGCCTTTTCAAGCTGGACAGCCTGTTCAACACTCCCCTCTATATCATCAGAACGCTTGTTGAGCATTGACTGTATATAGATATGTTTTCCGTCAAGAACCGTATTTCTACCGATATGTACAGCTTTAACATTTCTCATATATAAGCCTCCCCTGTAAAATTTGCAGGGAAATCCCGTTTATACAGAGATTTCCCCTTTATTTTCATCATGTAAGTGACATTATATTTATCTTGTCATATACATCATCATTATACTGAATATCAACTGTATCAATCAGTTCCTTTACTGCTGTGGAATATTTCTGATAATATGTGTCATTTGTCATCATGATATCAACTATATTATCCTCAAGATATTTATCGGAAATATCAACTCTCTTGATTATATGATAGCCGTAATCAGTTTCAACTATATCACTTATTTCATCTATTCCAAGAGCAAATGCGGCAGTTTCAAATTCCTCTACCATTTCGCCTGTTGTAAAGAGATAGCCGTCATATTTGCCGTCATCATTTGGTGTTTCGCCCGGGTCTTCATTGTATTCTGCAATAAGTTCATCAAAATCCTCGCCGTTTTTGGCTTTTGCGAGTACTTCTTCGGCAATTGCACGCTTTTCTTTTTTAAGCTTTTCAGTAGCTTCTTCCTTAAGTTTTTCATTCTGTTCAGTGATATCTGCTATTTCCTCATCAGTTGCACCTTCAGGAATTTCCTTTTCATCATACTGCGGATTATTTGTTGCAAAAAGGATATGCTTTGCCATTACATAGTTTGAAAGCACATTTTCCTTGAAATCGTCCTCATAAAGAGTTCTTATTGTTTTATATTCAAGGTTCTGTCTTATAACAGATTTCTGATACAAATCCTCTGTGCAGTAAATGCTGTCAAGGTAATTTTTCCAGTCATCATCACTGAATGAATTTTCAGCTTTGTATTTCTCAACATCATCACTGTACTGTTTTTTAGCTTTTTCAACCTCATCATCGCTGAGAGATACATTATTTGAAGCGGCAAATGATTCAACTGTATAGTTATTTTTAAGATATGTCAGAACCTGTTCTTTAAGGGCAGCAAGCTTATCATCAGCAGCCTGTTCAGCAGATACCATTTCTCCCTCATCTGATTCATAGGATTCACCGTTCCAGTATGAGTTGTCGCCATAGTCATATGATGATTTTATATTAAGAAAATAATATCTGTATTCGGCAAGAGTTATATCATTTCCGTTAATACTCATTACAACTGTATCAGAATCACCGACAGGTGTGCTGTCAAAATATTCTTCCGCAATTACCGTTTCAGCAGCTGCTGAATCATCAGAAGCTGAACTGTCGCCTGTCTGAACTTCAGAATTATCTGTTGTTTCAGCTGCTGAATCAGAGGTTGAACCGCTGCTTTCTGAACTGCTGTCATTCTTTGAACAGCCTGCAATGCTGAAAAGCATAGCCGCAGCCATTACTGCTGCAAGTATTTTTTTATAGGATTTCATAATTTTTAATTCCTCCAGTAATTAAATAGATTAACCGTACAATAATATATTATACCATATAATAATATCATACAAAAGTGAAAATTGCATGAACAAAATATATTTTAACATAATATAAAAAAACGTCCGTGAATTTTATGAATTTTCTACAAAATTAAAATAAATATATTTTTTTCTTGACAAGCCCTGTTTTTAATGATATAATTATCAGGTAAGTGTATTATAGTACTACTGTCTAAGACTATAATTGATGGGCTACTATCTATCCACCATTTTATTTCTGAAAGAGGTGACAATTGATGAAAAAGGGTATCCATCCTAATTATGAACCAACAACTATTACCTGTGCCTGCGGAAACGTTATCGAAACACGTTCTACAAAGCAGAATATAAAGGTTGAAATCTGTTCAAAGTGCCATCCGTTCTTTACCGGCAAACAGAAGCTCGTTGATACTGGCGGACGTGTTGACAGATTCAAAAAGAGATTCGGCAAGGCTTAATCTCAAAATTTTTAAAAATTATAAAACCGTTCCGATATTTTTTCCGGAACGGTTTTTTTATAACCGGAGGTGCAAAAAATTGAACTATTTTACTATAAAGGATTTTTCAAAAGCCTCATTTGTTGAAAAAAATTCTGAATTTATAGGTCACATATGCCCCGTTTCCTCAAATGATGAAGCTGTAGCATTCATTGAACAGATAAAATCCCAGCACAGAAAAGCAAGACACAACGTTTATGCCTATATAGTCAGAAATGACAATATTTCAAGATATTCAGATGACGGAGAACCTCAGGGTACTGCCGGAATACCTGTACTTGAAGTGCTTAAAAAAAATAATCTTACTGATGTGTGCTGCGTGGTGACAAGATATTTCGGCGGAATACTCCTCGGCGGCGGAGGCCTTTTAAGAGCATACTCCCATGCCGCCGGAATAGCCGTTGAATCCGCCCATATTCTCAATATGAATGAATGCAGAAAAATTATTATTGATACCGATTACAATATGTATGGAAAAATCAGCTATAATCTGCCCGAATTTCATGTCAAAATGATAAATTCAGATTTCAGCGAAAATGTAAAACTCGAAATGTTCGTAAAAACTGAATTATGCGACAGTCTTACAAGCAAAATAACAGATATAACCAATGGCAGAGCCTCTGTAAAAACTGATAACAGCATAGTCTTTGAGGATTTTGCCGGCATATGATATTTTTCTATGTATTGTATAAAAAAGTATGCCTTTTATAATACAAATAGCAGAAAATTATGAATATTTTATAAAACTTTTTTAATATTGATTGAATTATCTATTAAAATTATGTATTATGATATTAGTTTTATAGAAAGGATGTTTGATAAAAATGGGTTCAAAATCAATCTTCAAAAAAATCATTTCAGGCATATCATGCCTTACTTTAGCAGTTACCTCAATGACAGCTGTTCCTGCTGTTTCAGCTGATTCAGAACAGAATTACGGTGAAGCTCTCAATCTCTCACTCTATTTCTTTGACGCAAATCAGTGCGGTTCTGAAGTAGATGACAATGCTCTTACATGGAGAGGAAACTGCCATACTTATGACGAAAAAGCTTCAATAGACAATGCTCAGGGTCTTGGAAGTGAGGAAAAGGCGTTCCTCAAACAGGCTACAGGTTCTGATTATGTTGACGTTTCAGGCGGTTATCATGATGCCGGCGACCATCTCAAATTCTCAATGACTATGGGCTATGCCTGCACAAGCCTTGCATGGGCTTACTATGAATATCCTGATGCTTTCAAAGAAACAGGTTCAAGGGAACATCTCTTTGACATACTCAAGGAAATGTGTGACTACTTTATGAAAGTAACATACCTTGATTCAAATGATGAAGTTGTTACTTTCTGCTATCAGGTTGGCGGCGACAACGACCATGGCGTATGGTCTGCTCCTGAAGGTCAGACTATGGACAGACCTACTTACTGGGCTACAAAATCTCATCAGTCAACTGATGCTGCCTGCCAGATGGCTTCTGCACTTGCCGCTTCATCTCTTGCAATGCGTGAAGTCGATTCAAAATATGCTGATGAATGCCTTAAATATGCAAACGCTCTCCAGAAATTCGGTTCAACCTATCAGGGAGCTACATATGACGGAATAGGTTCTTATTATGCTTCAGGTTCTCAGGTTGATGACGTTGCATGGGGCGACTTATGGTGTCATATCGCAAACGGAACTCTTGATTCATATACACCTATCGGCGTAAACAACGGCTGCTATGATGGCGGAAATTATGACTGCTGGGTTTATTCATGGGATAAGGTATGGGGCGGATATGCTGCACTTCTTTACTCTCTCGGATACACTCAGTACGGCAATGAGCTTATTTATGAAATGAAAAATCAGGTTTCAAATACAAGTCAGGCTTATTATCCTGTAGGCGGCGGCTGGGGTGCTTCAAGATATAACTGTGCATGGCAGATGTATGCTCTGTGGTATTCAAAATATTCAAATACAACTGAATATGCTGAATACGCTAAAAATCAGATGAATTATCTCCTCGGAAGCAACAGTGCAAACAGAAGCTACCTTCTCGGATACGGTGACACTTTCCCTCAGAATATCCACCACAGAGCTGCAAATCCTGACAAAGCTGCTGCAAAATATGTTCTTTACGGCGGTCTTGTAGGCGGCCCTACTGATGCAAATGGTTCATATGATGACAATACAGATTCATACAGCTGCACAGAACCTGCTCTTGACTACAACGGCAGCTTTATTCTTGCTATTGCAGGTCTTTATGCACGTTACGGCGGCGATGCTTCAGCTGTAAAACCTGTAATATCAGCTGCAAGCGAAATAGATGAAAATCATAAATTCGGTGAATGGATTACAAATAGTGGTGACCCTGAACCACCTGCTACAGAAGAAACTACTACTACTGAAGAAACTACTGTTACAACCGAAGGCTCAACAAATCCGCCTACAGAGGAAACCACTCTGACTTATACTGAACCTACTGAAACTTCAACAGAGGAAACTACTACTACTGAAGAAACCACTACTGAAACTTCTTTTGATTCAACACCTTCCGGCGGCGGAGTTACTCCTACACTTCTCGGAGATGCTACTCTTGACAATGAAATTGATGTAAGAGATATCACTCTTGTAAACCAGTATATTGTACAGATGGCAGACCTTACTGAACAGTCAGTTGCCAATGCTGATGTAATATCTGACGGAAAAGTTGACCTCAAAGACCTTGGTCAGATGAAAAAATATGTGATAAAAGTTATCGATAAATTCTGATGGAGTGACTGCTTTTGAAAATAGTTTTACAAAGAGTCAGAAAAGCCAGCGTCCGTGTTGACGGAAAAATTACCGGAAGCATTAATCAGGGCTATCTCGTACTTCTCGGTGTCGGAAATGATGATACTGAAAAAGACTGTGAAAGACTCGCTCTTAAAATCTCAAATCTTCGCATATTTTCAGATGAAAATGACAAGATAAATCTTTCAATAAAAGATGTAAACGGCGAAATGCTTGTTGTTTCACAGTTTACTCTTTATGCTGACTGCCGCAAGGGCAACCGCCCGAATTTTACCATGGCAGGCAAACCTGATATGGCTGAAAAATTATATGAGTACTTTATCTCTGAATGCAAAAAATATATTCCTAAAGTGGAATCAGGGATTTTCGGTGCTGATATGCAGGTGGAACTTATAAATGACGGCCCTTTTACCGTTATTCTTGAATAAAAATATACCGGTCAGAGATTTCAAATCTGACCGGTTTTTTAACGCTATTCATTATATTTTTGTAGGGGCGAACTGTGTTCGCCCGTTGGAGCATAATGTAAACCGAGCGGGCGAACACAGTTCGCCCCTACAGAAACAATCCATCGAATTTGCGTTATTTAACGCCAATTCGACAACAAAA
>DJFA01000043.1:13155-17062 GCA_002431975.1 Ruminococcus sp. UBA5884 | reverse complement strand
ATGGTCGCCCCTACAGAAAATAAATATCAAATTTATGGTTTAATCACAATTTAAACAGATGAATAATAAAAAATGCAGAGGTAAAATCTCTGCATTTTTATTTTCTTATTTCAAAAGCTCTCTGCAAAGCAGAACTGTATCTATTATATCAACTGAATTATTATCATTCATATCCGCATTTTTAAGTGCCGATGAACTGAGTGACTTCATTCCGAGAATATACTGTTTCATAAGCAGCAAATCCTTTACATCAACCTTTGAATCAAGATTAAGGTCGCCTTTAAGATTCTTATCCCCTGAAGGAGTCGGATTTTTTTCAGGAGTTGTTCCGTCCGGTTCTATACCCCAGATAAGTGTATCTCCGTCATACATTGTGATATAAGGAGTATCTATCATTGCATCTTCTCCACCCTGTACAAGACCTTTGAATGAATAGTCATTTTCTGCGTCCCATACACCCTGTACATTGTCAGGAATTGAAATTCTGAATTGGCATTCTGAACGATGTTCTGACTGACCTGTAGGCATTACAACGCTTCCGTCAGCAAATGAAAGCTTTACATAGTAGATATTTCCGTCATAATGAATCGGGTCTGAAATTGAAATCTGTCCTTTATCGCCTGAATGCTGGTCTGTACCTACCTTTACAGTTACATCATCTATTGAAAGACCTGCATCAATAAGTTCGCTTATATCAAAATAATAGTTATATGAAAGGTCTTTGATAGTTCTTGCCGGCCATGCTGAATGGTTCATTGCATATGCTTTTATTTCAGTAAAGCTGCCTGCTGACTGGTTGATTGAAGCTCTCATAAAGAATTCGTCCCATTTTGGTTCTTCTTCCGGAGGGAATGAGCTGTCGATAGTGCCGCCGTATTTGTCAACCATTGCACAGAGAGCTGCTGTATATCCTGCATTGTAGTCAATGGCAACTTCTGTATACTGATAGTCGCCTATCTTATCAGAATAACCTCCTGTCTGGTCAGGACCTCCGACCAATGCACCATAAAGAGTATGAGCATGAGGTTTTGCGTCTTCGCCTTCAGTCTGACCGATATTGCTCCACTTGTCATTCCATGCACCGCTTGATGTTCTGTGGTGCCATGCCTGAGGATATTTATCGCCCATGCCTATTACATAACTCATTCCAAGGTCATTGTCGCCAAAGCAGTAATTCATTATAGAATCTGCAAAATTGATATATTTATTATATAAAGTACTGTCATCTGAATACAGCTTATCTGAAGCAACATATGCAAGGAATGCGGTAGTTGTTGCATGACGCAGTGAACCCCAGTTTGTAAGCCATGGCAGACCGTCCGGTGTATAATCTACTTTTTTAGCTCCTCCCCATTCCTGAGATATACCTGTTGTCCAGTATTCAAGATGTTTCTTGAACTGATTCTTCCATGTTTCATCGCCTGTATTCATGGCATAGAGGAGAGTTCCTGCCTGCTGTGCATCGTCCCAGCAGAATCCCCATGTAAATTTCAGTTCTGTTGACTGGTTTTCCTTGTCAAGATTAGGGATATAGTCAGTTTTACAGAGGTCAAGATATTTCTGTTCGCCTGTAGCTCTGTAAAGCCAGTTTGCTGCATAGAAAAGGTCGTCATAGAATGAGCTGCAATTATAGTATGGTTTTTCTGCCTCATCATCGCCTATTGCACGGTTTGTATCAGCAATTTTGAAGCAGTTTTCAGCATGTTCAAGATATGACTTTGCTTTTGCAGGGTCACTGTCCTTGAATACAAGATATCCTACAGCAAGAGCTGCTGCCATCTGACCTGTAACACAGCTGTTTTTGGTTGTATAGTAAGGACGTTCAGTTTCACCTGTCATAAGTTCATATTTATTCATATATACTTCGGCAGAACCCCACCACACATGGTCAAATGAGCCTTCACCTATCATATATACAACTTCATCGCCGAGGTCACAGGCTTCTACATAATCAAGTGCCCATGCAAGATTGCGTTTATATTCGTCCATTTCACCGCATTTTTCAACGCCGTCACCATATTCAAGGATACCCCAGCCGAGAATTGCTGCTGAATAGGCATTTGTAAGAGTGAATTTAAGATGGTCGCCGGCATCAAACCAGCCTCCAGGGATATAATCATTAGTCATACAGTCTGCTCGCCATGAAACCTCATTCCAGTCTGCGATAGGGCCAGACTGCTGAACCTGATAGAAAAACATTGATTTCTGGAGTGCTTCACCATAATTATAGTCTGAATTAGGTTCAGCTGATGCTTCAGAAATACTGTTTATACATGGCACTGCTGAAAATGCAATTCCAAGTGCAAGCAGTGAAGAAACTGCTTTTTTTAAAAATTTATTCAAATTAAGCTCCCCCTTATAAAGATATTACAAAATTATAATGATATTATAACAATTTTTTTCACAATTTGCAAGACAATATCAGAATTTTTTCTTCTGAATTTTATAAGTTATTGATGAAAGCATTTCGGCAGGCACAAATTTTGAAAATGTGACTGCTGATTTCATTTTAAGAGTCGGAACTATTATAAGTTCATTGGCAAACATTCTGTCAACTGCATATCTTGCAACCTTGCGGCAGTCAGCCGGTCTGAAACTGAAATTAACTCCTGCACGGTTATTGAATTCAGTAGCAACAGGCCCCGGACAGAGAACGCTTATCTTTACATTGCTTCCGCTGCGTCTGAGTTCTTCATTTATTGCCTCGGAGAGTCTTACAACATAGCTTTTTGAGGCATAGTATGATGCCATAAGAGGCCCCGGCATAAATCCTGCACTTGAGGCAACATTCAGTATTCTTCCGCTGTTTTTCTTCTTGAAATCCCTGAGGAAAAGCTTTGTAAGCGTATTGAGTGCTATGACATTTACCTTTATAAGCTCTGTATCCTTATCAACAGGAATTTCATCAAATTCACCGAAAAGCCCGAATCCTGCATTATTGACAACAAGGTCTATATCCTTATCCTTACAGAAATCATAGAGTTTCTGCGGAGCGTCGTCCTTTGCCAAATCCAGAACAACCACATATGATTTTGTTTTAAGAATTCTTTTAAGCTCCATAAGCTTATGCTTGTTTCTTCCTGTTATAATGAGTTCATAGCCCAGTTCGCTGAGATAAATAGCTGTTTCCCAGCCTATTCCTGAGCTTGCCCCCGTAACCAGTGCCTTCATGATACAATTTCCTTTCTTTTGGTATATTTGTTTACAAAAAATGATATAAGAAACATTGCAACTGCGGTCACTGCGAGCAGAATTATCTTTCCTGCGGAAAATGAGCCGTCTGCACTGTTCCCTATTACTGTATAGAATATGATTCTTGGAATCATACCCATTACTGAACCGATTATAAATGCTTTATAGGATATGCCTGATGCACCCATTATCATACTTCCGACATCGGTCGGCACTCCCACGGTACGCATGATATATGCGGTCATAACGTTATTGCTTCTGCCTTTTTCAAATACTTTCTTTACTTTCGGATATTTTTCAATGAATTTTTCAAGTGTATCCCTGCCTATAAGTTTTCCGGAAAAGTATGGTATGGTAAAGCATACCACAACTCCGATAATATTTATCATGACTGCCGTTGAAAATGAATACAGGATACCCGATGCCATAAGCAGTACGGATACAGGAAACACCATTGACATTGATTTTGCGGCATAAACTGCTATAAGCACAAATGCAGCAGCAACCAGATTATCCGGTGTAAATTCAAGAATTTCCCTTATATCGCAGTCCTTGAACAGAAATACTGCACCGATAATCATTATTACTGTAAAACCTATTGACACAAATTTTAACCAGCTGCCTTTATTTTTCATTCTACCACCCTTTTTTTTAACGCCAATTCGATGGATTGTTTTTTGTAGGGGCGACCATCGGTCGCCCGTTAGATTCACCG
>DJFA01000043.1:4658-13115 GCA_002431975.1 Ruminococcus sp. UBA5884 | reverse complement strand
CGATGGTCGCCCCTACAAAATATAAGAAAAATCCCTTATTTTGAATCATAAAATTTTATTGTCGAATTTGCGTTTTTTTATAACCGATAAGCAAAAAGCGGCTTATCCTTTTACAGACAGCCGCCATTTTTGCAGATGAAAAGAGAATTATTCTGCTTCTTCTTCAGAATTTTCTCCGTTATTTCCGATAAGAGCTCTCATTGAAATGCTGATACGTTTCTTGTCATAGTCAACATCTGTAATTTTAACATTAACTGTCTGACCAACCTGAACGATTTCCTTTACATCATCAACTCTCTTGTCAGCGAGCTGTGATATATGGATAAGACCGTCAACGCCTTCAATAATCTGAGCGAATGCACCGAATGGAGTTATTGAAACTATCTTAGCCGGTACTACATCGCCGATACTGAATTCATTTCTGAATTTTTCCCACGGATTATCAGAATTTTTCTTGTATCCGAGAGAAATTCTTCCTGATTCCTTATCGAGGTCTTTGATGTAAACTTCGATAACATCGCCGATTTTAACAACTTCTGAAGGATGCTTGATTCTGTTCCATGAAAGTTCAGAAATATGAACCATTCCGTCAATTCCGCCGAGGTCAACAAATGCACCGTAATTTGTGATGGATTTTACTTCACCCTTATAAACAGCACCTACTTCAGCAGTTTCCCAGAATTTCTTCTGAGCTTCGTCCTTTTCAGCCTTCTTTGCGGCTCTGATTGAACCTACAGCTCTGTGGCGTGACATATTTACTTCAAGTATCTTGAGGTTTACCTTTTTCTTGAGGAGTGATTCAAGATTTCCGTCACGGCTTACGCCTGTCTGTGATGCAGGAACGAATACTCTTACGCCAAGGCATGAAACAAGAATGCCGCCTTTTACTACATTCTGAACAGTACCTTCAACGATTTCGCCTGATTCACAGGCTTTATTGATATTGTCAAAGCCTGCAAGCTCGTCAACCTTTTTCTTTGAAAGCTGTGCAGTACCTTCCTGGTCATTTACCTTGAGGACGATAAATTCAACTTCGTCATCAACACTTACGATATCAGACGGTTTCTTGTCCGGGTCGTTAGTAAGCTCGTCCAGAGAAACATAGCCTGTATGCTTTGTGCCAAGGTCAACGATTACTTCATTGTTGTCAACCTTAACGATTTTGCCTGTAACCTTCTCTCCTGTATGTATTTTTTTAAATGTCTGTTCCAACATTTCCTCAAAATTTTCTTCGCCAGTTTTTGTCAGATTTTCACTCATGTGTGACTGTACCTCCTTAATTATATAAGCCGGGGTAGATGCTCCGGCAGTAATACCAATATTTTTGGCATATGACAGATTAATTCCGTCAAGTCCGCCTGAGTCCTCGATATGATACGAAGGGCAATACTGACTGCAAACATTATAGAGTTTGACAGTATTTGAACTGTGCATACCTCCTATTACAATCATGGCATCAGATTTTTTTGCAAGCTCAATTGCATTTGACTGACGTGCAGCTGTTGCATTGCATATTGTTTCAAAAATCTCAATATCCGGATTGTCCTTTGGCAGCATATCAAGGCACAATCTCCACCTAATTATATTATACGTTGTTTGTGCGACAATTGCAACCTTTTTTTTCAAAAAATCCGGATTTTTTAAAAAAAATTTTTTAAGTTCCTGTTCATCGCTGAAAACTACAGGTTTTTTTATGCAATGTCCTACAATTCCTTCCACTTCCGGATGAAACAGGTCACCGGCTATCATTATTTCATAACCCTGTTCAGATTTTTCTCTTACAATTTTATGAATTTTTGACACGAAAGGACAGGTGGCATCTATACATTGATTTCCTTTTTCTGCAATTTCATCATAAATGCTCTTGCCTACTCCATGAGAACGTATTACAACACGTTCGTCCGGTTCAAGCTCATCTATTTTTTCTATTATGCGGACTCCTTTCTTTTTAAGGTCGTCCACAACGTTCTGATTATGGATTATAGGGCCGAGAGTACATACTTTTCCGCCCTTGTCAAGTTCCTTGTATACAAGCTTCACAGCACGGTCTACTCCGAAGCAGAATCCGGCTGATTTGGCAAGCGTTATCTCTGGCATAGCTTAATTTTCCTCCACAAGCTCTGTAATGCTGTCCATAATTTTAAGCTTTACAGCTTTAAGCTCTTTAGGTGACGGCTTTTCACTGAGTGCAAGCTGTTCTGAATGGACTGGTTTTCCGTATTTTACCACTACTTTTTTACGGAATGAGAGTTTCCCCTCAAAAACTATTCCGACAGGTATTACATCTGCACCTGTCATTGCGGCAATCATTGCAACACCTGTTTTGCCTTTTCCGACTTTTCCGTCCTTTGAACGTGTTCCTTCCGGAAATATAACAAGATTCTTTCCGGATTCAAGCTTTTCAACAGCGGTATCTATAACTTTCATATCACCGCTTCCCCTCACAACAGGGAATGCTCCCATCATTCTTATAAGTGCGGCAAAAAAAGGATTTTTAAACAGTTCCTCCTTAGCCATATATACAAAGCGTTTTTTAACCGGAATGCTTATAAGCACAGGGTCGGCATAGCTTCTATGATTGCTCGCATATATGTAGCCTCCATCATCAGGGATATTTTCAAGCCCTTCAAATGAAAGATTATAGGCTATCTTATATACAAGCAGAACTATTTTTCTGAGTAAAAAATACATTTCAGCCTTCTTTCCTTTCAGCAGTTTTTCTTATCATATCAGTAATGCATCTGATTACTTCATCAGCTGACATATTCGTTGTATCTATTTCAACTGCATCATCAGCCTTTTTAAGCGGAGATATTTTTCTGTGTGAATCATCATAATCCCTTTTGATTATATCATCAAGAATCTGCTGATATGACGGACAGTCAGGCTTCTGCTTCATTTCAAGATATCTTCTTGAAGCACGTTCTTCTGCACTTGCAGTCAGAAATATTTTCAAATCTGCATTCGGAAGGACTACTGTACCTATATCCCTGCCGTCCATTATAACATTATTTTCCTCTGCATTTTTCTTCTGAAGCTCAAAAAGAAACTCTCTGACTTTGGGTACAGCTGAAACTCTTGAAGCTCCCATTGAAACCTCGGCTGTTCTTATTTTTTCAGAAACATCTTCATCATTTAAAAAGACTCTCTGAGAATTGCCGATAAATTTCAGTTCAAGCTTTATATCATCAAGACAGCTTATTATTTCATCATCTGTAAGGCTGTCAAGTGAATTCACTTTAAGAGCCTGTAAAGCTATTGACCTGTACAACGCTCCTGTATCAACATATATGTATCCGAGTTCTTTAGCGGCAGCCTTTGCAATAGTACTCTTTCCTGCACCTGCCGGGCCGTCAATTGCTACATTTATCATAGTTACTCTCCTGTCTGTAAAGCAGAATTGCTTTAATGTCAATTCAATGATTATTTTCCTGTAGGGGCGAACTGTGTTCGCCCGTTCAGATTATGGTTGAACCATAATGTAGAGGGGTGACCATTGGTTGCCGCCCAATTTAACGCTGAATTATTTTCTGTAGGGGCGACCATTGGTCGCCCGCTCAGTTTACCAGAATTTTAGCCGTGCGACCAATGGTCGCCCCTACAGAATAGAAAAATCTTTGTTTTTAGATGTCAAGCCATATTGCTTTACATATTATGTCCTGCACAATATCCTGTTGAAAACGCTATCTGAAGATTAAATCCCCCTGTATATGCATCAACATCTATCACTTCACCTGCAAAGTATAATCCCTTGACAAGCTTTGATTCCATTGTTTTAGGATTTATTTCCTTTACTGAAACTCCTCCGCTTGTTATGATTGCCTCCTCAACGGGACGGAATCCCTTTACTGAAACAGGAAAATTCTTTATCAGTTCAGCAAGATTTTTACGCTGCTGCTTTGTAATGCTGTTTACTCTGCATTCCGCCGGAATACCCGAAAGTTTAACAATAACCGGTATCATCTTTGCCGGCAGCAGCTTATTCAGCGAATTTGAAAACGAACGGTTGAGCATTTCAGAAAAATCCCTCTGAATGCGTTTATCAAGCTGTTCAGGCGAAAGAGCCGGTTTCAAATCGATTTTTATGCTGTATCTGTTTTTCTCCATTTTTCTTATATGAGAGCTTGCACTGAGTACAAGAGGCCCTGATATTCCAAAATGAGTGAAAAGCATTTCGCCGAGTTCCTTGTATATACACTTTTTTCTGTCATAAAGGCTGAGCGTTACATTTTTCAGTGAAAGCCCCATCATATCACGGCAATAGCTTTCCTCTGAAACTACAGGAACAAGTGACGGCTTTATTTCTGTTATGGTATGACCTGCCTGACGTGCAAGGGTATATCCGTCACCTGTTGAACCTGTCTGGGGATATGATTTGCCGCCTGTTGCTATAAGTACGGATTCTGAATATATTTCCTTCTGACCGCATCTGACTCCACGGCATACTCCATTATCGATTATCAGTTCAGTGACTTTATCATGCAGAATATCAACTTTATTGCGTTTAAGCTCATGTTCAAAAACCTTTACGATATCTTCAGCCTTATCAGATACAGGAAAAACTCTGTTTCCACGTTCGGTTTTAAGCGGCACTCCTGCCATTTCAAAGAAAGTCATTGTATCATATGATGAATATTCTGAAAATGCACTGTAAAGAAATTTCGGATTTACAGGGATATTGTTCATAAGCTCCTCAACTGAACAGTCGTTTGTGACGTTGCATCTTCCTTTTCCTGTAATCATAAGCTTTCTGCCCAATCTTTTATTAGGCTCTATGACAAGAGTAATCCTGTCACTCAAAGATGACCTTACAGCCGCCATACAGCCTGCCGCTCCGCCTCCTGCTATTATAACATCATAATTCACTGCTTTCACCATTTTCTGATTTTTTATAGACATCATATTTATCCCATATATCCTCAAGCATTTTGAAATTATTATTGACTGCGTCCTGTTTTTTTACGCTAAGAGCTACTATAAGGGCATTTATAAGACTTAAAGGAGCTACAAGCGAATCCGCAAATGAAATCATATCGCTTTTTGCAAACAGCGTATAATCTGCAAGTTCTGCAATAGGCGAAACTTCACTGTCTGTAACTGCAACAATGCTTGCTCCTGCATTTGACGCATATTTCAGTGCATTGAGAGTCTGCACTGAATATCTCGGAAAGCTTATCCCGATAACTGCATCATTTTTATTTATATATATAAGCTGCTGGAGCAGTTCGCTTGTTCCGGTAGTCCGCAGAAGCCTTACATCACGGCACATAAGACTCATATAATATGAGAGAAACTGTGCCAGAGGTTCTGCACTCCTTGAACCTATTATGTAAACTGTTTCAGCCTTGCTTATTGTTTCAACTGCGTTGTAAAACCTGTCCTTTGAACTCTGTTCAAGAGTTTTTCTGATTCTCTCAATATCAGAATTAAGGACTTCCTCAAGGATATCCTTGTTTTCCATACGCATATTTGCAACTTCTATACGCTGTACAGATGTAAGCTTTATACGCATAGCCTCATTGATAGCCTGCTGAAGCTCCGGATAACCGTTATATGAAAGCTCCATTGCAAAACGTACTACTGTTGATTCACTGACTCCGACACTCTGACCGAGTTTAAGAGCAGTCATAAGTGATGCCTTGTCATAATTTTCAAGAATATAGTCAGCAATTCTTTTATGACCTTTAGACATACACGGATAAGACTTTTTTATCTTATCAAAAACATCAATACTCACTTTTATTTCTCCTGAATTTTTTTCTGAAGATTTCTGATTTCGTCACGGCATTTCTGAGTCATTTCATAATCAATGACATATCTGCCGTTTTCAGATTTTATAACATCGCCTTCCCTGATACTCATAGGAAGCTGACCGCATTTCATTTCAAAATGAGAACCGTCATCATTTTCAATAACTGCGATTCCGTTTTCAATTCTGTCAATAATAAGCATAAAAATATCACTCCTTAAAATAATTATTTTTTCAAAAAGCTGGATTACTGTATTCAACGCTGATATTTTCACCGTCAGATGTAAAAATAATATTTCCCTGATGGTCTGTACGGTAAATTTTATCCGTATATTCAGCAAGTCTTGCAACTGTCTTTTCATTCGGGTGATTATATGAATTGTCACCGCATGAAATAACCGCATAATCAGGCTTTATCACTTCAAGAAATTTCTTTTTTGATGATGTATCACTTCCATGGTGCCCTGCTTTAAGCACATCTATATCATCAAGCAGATTATTTTCCATCATATCCTTTTCGCTCTCTGACTCAGCATCTCCCATAAATAAAAATGATGTACCGCCATAATCAAGCTGTGAAACAATTGAAAAATTATTAAGGTCACTGTATTCATCTGTCACAGGAGCAAGTATTTCAAGCTCTGATATTCCGAGTTCAATTACTTCTCCGACATAGGCTTCCTCAAGTGTACAGTCTGCTGAATCAACAGCTTCAAGGAATTTCCTGTATGTTTTTGTTGTCGGCAGTTCATCATCGGGAATATGCGGAACTATTACTCTGTCAGCCGGTATATTTTCAATTACTCCTGCAAGTCCTCCTATATGGTCAGAATGAGGGTGAGTTGCTATTATAAAATCAAGCTTTTCTATCCCGAGTTCTGAAAGATATGAGGTCACAACATAGGATTCTTCTGATTCTCCGGCATCAATAAGCACTGTATATCCGTCAGAAACTATAAGACTGCAATCTCCCTGTCCGACATTTATAAAATGAACCTGAATACTGTCTGAATTTTCTGTTTCTTCTGAAACCGAACAGCCGGCAAGCAGAAATACCGCTGACAATAAAGCTGCAATTATTTTTTTCTGTGCCATTTACGGTTATTATCCTTTCCTGATGGTCTGTCATAGTCAACAAGACATTTTTTCCCTTTGCCTATGAGGTCTTTTCTGCCGGCTTTTAACAGTGCCTTTATAACTATCGGCTTGTTCTGGGGTCTGAAATACTGAAGCAATGCTCTCTGCATAGCCTTTTCTTCCGGAGTTTTCGGAACATAGACCTTTTTCATGGTATACGGGTCAAGTCCTGTATAGAACATACAGGTGGAAATAGTTCCGGGTGTCGGATAAAAATCCTGAACCTGTTCCGGATTGATATTGTTATCTTTGAGGAAAACCGCAAGCTCTATCGCTTCATTAAGAGTACTTCCGGGGTGAGATGACATAAGATAAGGCACAAGATACTGTTCCTTGTTCATGCCTTTGGTTATTGAATAGAATTTCTGCTGAAATTTCTTATATGTTTCAATATGCGGCTTTCCCATTCTGTCAAGTACAACGGCTGAACAGTGTTCAGGTGCGACTTTAAGCTGCCCGCTTACATGATATTTTATAAGTTCCCGCATAAATTCATCATTTTTATCTTCAATAAGATAATCATATCTTATTCCTGAACGTATGAAAACTTTTTTAATCCCCTTTATGCTTCGCAATTTGCGTAGTATTCCCAGATATTCGGTATGGTCAACTTCAAGTGCCTTGCATGGAACAGGAGCAAGACATTTTTTCCCTTTACAGAGTCCGAGTTTTATCTGTTTTTCACATGAAGGATGTCTGAAATTAGCTGTAGGGCCGCCCACATCATGTATATATCCTTTGAAATTCGGCATTTTAACAAGCATTTCTGCCTCTTTAAGTATTGATTCTTCACTTCTGCATGATATTTTTCTTCCCTGATGCAAAGCTATTGAACAGAAATTACAGTTTCCGAAACAGCCTCTGTTATGGGTTATTGAAAATTCAACCTCCCGTATACCCGGAACTCCTCCAAGTTTTTCATAGCTTGGGTGATATGCTCTCATATACGGCAAACTGTAAACATAATCCATTTCTTTGGTAGTAAGACAATATGCCGGCGGATTCTGCACAAGCATAAGATTTCCATGACGCTGAATAACGGTTTTTCCATAAATCTCGTCCTGCTGGTCGTACTGCTGGCGGCAGGCTTTAGCATAAAGCTCCTTGTTTTCGCTTACCTGTTTAAGAGATGGACATTCTGCCGCTCCTATAGGAGTATTCACCGGCTCTGTAGCATAGCAAGTACCTCTTATATCAGTCATATTTCTGATATTTTCGCCTGCGGCAAGTCTTTTTGATATTTCGGTTATCTGATGTTCAGACATTCCGTACATAAGCAAATCTGCTCCGCTTTCAATCAGAACTGACGGCTTTACGCAGTCGTCCCAGTAATCATAATGGGCGAATCTGCGTAATGAGGCTTCAAGTCCGCCTATTGCAAGCGGAATATCCCCGAATATCTCCCTTATTTTACGGCAGTAGACTATAACTGCTCTGTCGGGACGCTTTCCGGCTTTTCCGCCTGCTGTATATGCATCATCTGAACGCTTTTTCTTTGCAGATGTATAATGTGCCACCATTGAATCAATATTCCCTGATGTAACCAGAAACGCATATTTAGGTCTTCCAAG
>DJFA01000043.1:0-4483 GCA_002431975.1 Ruminococcus sp. UBA5884 | reverse complement strand
CATATAAAATCAAGCTGTTCAATTCCACGTTCAGCCATATCTTTTTTTGAAACCGGTAAAAATCCGTTCATAAATAAAAAGCACTCTTTCTGTTATTATTCTCCGTCTTTAAGGCGGATTTTTCTCTCTGCCCACTGGGATTTGGACATTATTACACGTCTTGGCTTTGCACCCTCTGAAGGGCCTACAACACCCATTTCTTCGAGTTCATCAACTATTCTTGCAGCTCTTGCATAACCGAGCTTTAATTTTCTCTGAAGAGATGAAGTGGAAGCCTGTCCCATTTCAACAACTATATCAATAGCTCTTTCTATCAGCATTTCATCATTTCCGGCAGGTATTGAATCGGATAAATCTGAATTTTTGCTGCCTTTCTGGACAGGTATATTTTTTTCTATTTCATCAAGTATTTCATCACTGTATTCAGCCTCTGACTGATTTTTTATATAGCTGACAACTGTTTCAATTTCCTTTGTTGAGCAGAAACAGCCCTGAACTCTTATGGGCTTCGGAACTCCTGACGGAAAATAAAGCATATCGCCTTTTCCAAGAAGTTTGTCTGCTCCTCCGGTGTCAAGAATAGTTCTTGAATCAGTCTGTGACATTACTGAAAGAGCTATTCTGCTCGGAATATTCGCCTTGATGAGTCCTGTAATAATATCAACAGTCGGACGCTGTGTAGCAATTATAAGGTGCATTCCGGCAGCTCGTGCCATCTGTGCAAGACGACATATTGCATCTTCAACCGCATCTTTTGAAGCCATCATAAGGTCAGCAAGTTCATCTATTGCTATTACTATTTTAGGGATTTTCTCCATTCCCTCAGTTTCCTCAGCAAGTTCATTATATCCGGTTATATCACGCACATTATTGTCAGCAAAAAGCTGATACCTGCGGAGCATTTCCTGAACTGCCCAGTTTAAAGCTCCTGCGGCTTTTTTAGGGTCGGTGACCACCGGAACAAGAAGGTGCGGTATGCCGTCATAAACTTTAAATTCAACTATTTTAGGGTCGATAAGAACAAGTCTTACCTCCTCAGGAGTCGCTTTATAGAGTATACTCATAATAATTGAATTGGTACAGACTGATTTTCCTGAACCTGTAGAGCCTGCTATTATAACATGAGGCATTTTTGCAATATCGCCTATAACCGGTTCACCGCCGATATCACGTCCGACAGCAAATGAAAGCTTGCTTTTTGAACGTCTGAATTCATTGCTTTCAAGCATTTCCCTGAGTGAAACTGTATCCTTTGATTTATTCGGAATTTCAATTCCTACAGCCGGTTTTCCGGGGATAGGAGCTTCAATTCTTACTCCTGCAGCTGCAAGATTTAAAGCTATATCATCAGAAAGATTTACTATTTTTGAAACCTTTACTCCTGCGGACGGCTGAAGCTCATAGCGTGTAACCGTAGGGCCACGGCTTATGCCGATAACTCTTGTCTGGACTCCGAAGCTGTTAAGGGTATCAACAAGTCTTTCAGCGGTCTGTTTCATCTCATTGGCTGAAACAGGGCTTTTACTGTTGTCTGTTCCTGCTTTAAGCATATCGGTTGACGGAAATTTGTATTTTGTATCTGAAGGCTTCATATTTACGTTTTTAAGAAAACTGTCTGCAATGAGATTGTCAATGCTGTCTTTTTTCACAGCTTTTTTATTTTCTGATTCCTTTATAAGACTGTCTATATCAACAGGAGCATTTTTCTTTTTATCCTTATCCGCATCAGCTTTTTTCTTTTCAGGCTTTTCAGCCGGAGGTTCAGGAGGAACAGAAAGGTTTTCCTCTGTTTTATAGTCATCGGTATCTTCAAAAATATCAATATCTATTATGCTGTCATCTTCGCTGCGTTTATCGGCAGGATTTTCCCATTCAGGCTTTTTTCCGGCACTGTTTATAATCTCAATTACCTTATCTGAATTTTCATCATCATCATTTTTATTGACAGCCTTTACTGACTGCATAAGCTTGTCAAAAAGTTTCGGAAACTTATGCTCCACAACAGGTTCTTCTTCGTCATCGTCCTCATCATCTTCATAATCAGGAAAATTAAAGCTGAAAAGATAATTTGAAAAGCCCTGCTCACTTATATTATGAAGCATATTTTTAAAACCCTTAAATGGTTTTAAGAAAAGCTCAAAAAGCTGCATAATGCTTATATTTGATATAAGCATTATCAGCACAAAAAGCAGCAGAGTTATTATTATTTTTGCTCCCACAGTTCCGAAAAAGCTGATAAGCGGTATGCTCAGCAATGCACTTACCACACCGCCTCCACGCAGCAGTTTTCCGTTGCTGTAAAGAGTCTTTATCTTATAGCCTAAAGTATCGCCGTCAATTTCGCCTGTAAATATTATCTGTACAACCGCACTGACAATGCATATCAGAATAAGTCCCTGAATTACTATTCTTGAAATACTGCCGCTGTTTTTATTCTGTGCTATCATATATGAAACTATCGCCAGTATAACAGGAACAGCAAACACCGACACGCTGAAAAGACCTCTTAAAACTATATGTATTTTCAGCCAGCCGGCACTTCCCTCAATAACAGAAAACAGCAGAATTAAAATACTTACTGAAAAAAGAATTACAGACCAGAACTGATTTTTAGCATTTGAATCATCAGTTTTTACAGTATCTTTCTTTTTTGCCATAGATTAATCCTTCCTTATAAAATATCGCCGTTCTTTATGTATTCAACCAGATTCATTCCAACGATTTTTTCAAATATTCCGATGAATATTACGCATATTCCAAGCACAAATGTATAGAATGCAAATATCTTGAACTTATTTGAATTAACAAGCCATGATACCATTTTAATAGCCATAATTCCCACAACTGCCGCTATTGCCATACCTATAAGATATATTGAAATATTTACATCTCCGAAACCTGTTTCAGCAGCATCTTTTATTGAAAGCAGACAGCCGCCGAGAATTGCAGGTATTCCAAGAATAAATGAATATTTTACGGCTGTATCTCTTGAAAATCCGCTGAAAAGACCTCCGCATATAGTTGAACCGGAGCGTGAAACTCCCGGAAGCAAGGCTATTCCCTGAAATATTCCAACTGTAACCGCATCTTTTACCGTAATATCTTCAGGCTTTTTGTTTTTTCCGGCACATCTGTCCGAAAGCATAAGTATTATTGATGTATAGACAAAGCAGAAACCTTCAACCAGTATATCATCATCTTCTGATATACCGGTAAAAAAGTCCTTGAATATATAGAACGGGAAAAGCATTGCAAGCGATATTACAAGCATTATTATCATACGTCTTTCACCATTCATTGTACTCCATCTGAAATTTCCGGTAAAAATATCCTTTATAAGCACAACAAATTCTTTAAGCAATGCCCAGATTGTATCCCTGAATGCAATAAACACCGCTATCAGCGTTCCGAGGTGAAGTATTGCTGAAAAAAGCAACGCACCTTCACCGTTATTTCCGGTAAAATGCTGATACAGCGAGAGATGTCCTGAACTTGAAACAGGCAGAAATTCAGTAAGTCCCTGAATTACAGCCTGAAAAATCGCATCAATTATTGTCATTGTCAAATGTCCTCCAGACTTCTTTTGTTTATGAATTGTCAGAAAAATCAGCATATCTTTTTTCACTGTTTTCGATAAGTGAATAAAGACATTCAATTGCATCACTAAGACCGCCCATGCTGTCGATAAGTCCAGTTTCAACTGCTTTTTCGCCCTCAAGCACTGTACCCATATCCATAACGAGTTCACCGGTCTGCATAAGCAGATTTCTGAAACATTCCTCTGACATATTGCTGTTTGAAGTTACAAAATTGACGATTCTGTCCTGCATTTTATCAAAATAGTGCAGAGTCTGCGGCACTCCCAGCACAAGACCGTTCATTCTTACAGGGTGAATAGTCATGGTTGCTGATGGAACTATAAAGGATTTTTTAGCACTAACCGCCAGCGGAACACCGATTGAATGACCTCCTCCGACAACAAGCGAAACAGTAGGAGTTTTCATGCCTGCGATAAGTTCAGCTATAGCAAGACCAGCTTCAACATCTCCTCCGGCAGTATTCAGGATTATCAGCAGACCTTCAATTGTTCTGTCCTGTTCAACAGCTGTCAGTATCGGGATAATATGCTCATATTTAGTAGTTTTATTCTGTGACGAAAGAACATAATGCCCCTCAATCTGTCCTATAATAGTCAGACAGTGAATCAGATGCTTTGCATTATTCGGAATGATGCTTCCTATTTTTTCTATCTGTTCAATTTCATCATCAGCATGAGAATTCTTTTCATTTTCATCAAATTCATTATTCATAATATCAGCCTCCATACTAATGTTATTTGATTATAAGCTGATATTATTCATATATAAATATTATACCACATATTTAAGCAAAGTCAATTGATAATTTTTTAATGTTCATTAAAGAAAAAGCCCCTTAATCTTTGATTAAGGGGTAAAAGTATGCCGGCATCGCCTTATCTTCC
>DJFA01000103.1:10642-19593 GCA_002431975.1 Ruminococcus sp. UBA5884 | reverse complement strand
CAAAACGAATCTGCATTTCAAATAAACGAATTATAAAAAATAACCATCGAATTTGCGTTATTATTAACGCAAATTCGATGAATTGTTTATGTAGGGGCGAACTGTGTTCGCCCGTTCAGTTTACAGTATGCCCCAACGGGCGAACACAGTTCGCCCCTACAAAATAAACGAAAATTCCATATTTCCAGTTATAAAATATTTTGTTGTCGAATTGGCGTTATTATTAAAAATTTTTAGCGGAATCTATTGACAACATATTAAATATAGTATATAGTAATTCATGGTTAGCAATCGCTAACTGAATTGAAAGGAGATTTTGAAAATATGAAATTATCAGTGCTTTTATGGTTTTCAGAAAATAACACACGTTTCAGTGAATATGCAGCTCTTATGCAGTTTGTAAGTCCTGAAAGAATTAAAAAAATAAACAGCTATATTAATGAAAAGGATAAAATGCTTTCACTTATGGCGGAACTGACTGCAAGATATGATATATGCAGAAAAGGAATTGCCGGCAATAAAAGCATAAGATTTTCATGCGGTGCATATGGCAAGCCTTTTCTTGAAAATAATAAGGACTATCATTTTTCATATTCACATACTGACGGTTGCATTGCATTTGCGTGTGACAGTTCTGAAACGGGGATTGATGTTGAATTATGCAGGCAGACAGAGTTTGATTTTACAGAATATGTACTGACATCAGATGAAACGGAATATCTGAAAAAAAGTTCTGATAAAACATCTGACTTTTACAGAATATGGACATCAAAGGAAGCATATCTTAAATATCTCGGAGTTGGTATGTATAAGAAAATGACATCATTCAGTATTTTTGATGAAGCAATATCGAAACATATGCATACCGGTTATTTTAATGAATATGCAGTTTCTTTATATACTGAAAAAAATATATCCGGTAAGATAGAGCCTGAAATAATAACATCTGATAAAATAAGAAGATTTTTTACTGAATAAATTTTCTGTTGATTTTTTATTGTATTAATAGTATAATATTATTATATAAGAAAGTCTGCAATGCAGTTAGTCTAAGCTAACTAAAAGGAGAGATACTAATGAAAAGAATTCATTTTGATGTAGAATCTGACGGATTTTACGGAGCATACTGGAAATGTGAAGGCGGTTCAGACTGTGCACTGATTGCCATGCTCGGAGATGATGCAGAGGATTATATGGCACGTTCAGCGGTTAAATGGCTTTTAAAAAAGAATATTAATGTACTTACAATGTCACCTGCGAAAAAGGATTACAGTCATCATAATTATCCCCTTGAACGTATAGAAAAGGCAGTCAGCTGGCTGAAAAAACATGGAAATAAAAAGATAGGAATTGCAGGAGCTTCAACTACAGGTACTCTTGCTCTTACAGCAGCATCATATTTTCCTGATATAACGCTTACAATTGCAATGACACCAAGCGATTTCATATGGCAGGGTTTTGAACAGGGTAAAAAAGATGGCTGCAAGGAATGGCCGATTGAAGGAGAATCACTTTTTTCATACCGTGGAAAGCCTTTGCCTTATATGCCTTTTGTATATAAGCATCCTCAGTACTGGCAGATTATCAAGTCAGAAGGCAAACGAAATGGAGATATTGTTAGTTCAAAAAAATTATTTGATGATTCAGAGTCTGCATATCCGCTTACTGAAGATAAAATGATAAAAATTGAAAATATCCGTGGAAAACTGCTTATAATAGGTGCAGAAGATGACGCTTTATGGGATACTGCAAGATATATCAGACGAATGAAAAAACGTCTGTCTGAAAAACCGCACAGCTGTAAAGCAGAAACTGCTATCTATAAATATGGTACGCATTATGTTTTTCCTGAAAGTATGATGAAGACAATGCTGCCTGTTGGTTCAGGCTTGTTTGTAAGGCTTTCATTTTCTTCAGCTAAAAAACATCCTGATGAATGCAGAAATACCCGTATTGATATAGATAAACGAATAACAAAAGCAATAGCTGAATGGAAGAAATAATGCAAATTCGTTTTGTAGGGGCGAACTGTGTTCGCACGTTGGGGTATGCTGTAAACCGAGCGGGCGAACACAGTTCGCCCCTACAGAATATAAGAAAAATTTCTTGTTTTTAATCATAAAATTTTGTTGTCGAATTTGCGTTAAAAGAAAAAGACAGGGAGATGAAAATTTCCCTGTCTTTATTTTGTCAGCGTTTTAAAACTTTTTTTACTGTGGCTGACAACGCCTGAAAATTGAATACAGCCATCATTACAAATCCGCATATTAAAAATATTGTCTGTTTTCTTACCTCATCACCGTCAGTTATTATATGTGAATCAAGAGGAGAATAAACCATTGATGCCCATGACATTGCAAGAAGTATTGCAAAGTTTATTATTATGCTTTTCCATGGAATGCTGTAGTTTACATATCGTCTTGTATCAAATGCACGCACTATAAAGCAGAGCATATAGCTTATCATTGTTGCAAGAGCTGCACCCTGTATTCCGAAATGAGGATTCGGGATAAGTATGAAGTTGAGGATTATATTTGCGGCGGCGGCTATCATACTCGTCCATAATGAATTTTTAGTCTGTTTTACAGCTGAATATATACTGCTCATAAACTGGCAGAAGCATGACATCAGTACGCCCGAGAGAAGAAACGGTATATAATGATATGCCTGATAATATTCAGCGGCAAAGAGAAGCTTTGAAAGAGGTGTAAGTATCATAAGTATTCCGGCTGAAGCTATGAAAAGTATTGACTGATATGCAGAAAATATCTGCGAATAGAATTTTTCAGTATCTTCTGAATTATATTCTGTTATTGCTGACATCTGCCATGCCTGAAAGAATATAGTTGAAACTATTGAAATAATAGTCGGTATTTTGTATGAAACGCTGTAGATTCCGTTGCTTTCCGGATTAAGCATAAGTCTTATCATATATTTGTCTGATGAACTCACTATCCACCAGAGAATAAATGTCGGTATCAGCGGAATTGAATATTTTATCATATCCTTTGCAAGCGTCTTGTCGATATTCTTAAACTGGAGATATTTCAGATTTTTTGAAAAGAAACATATGAAAACTGATGACAATGCATCTGAAATAACTATTGAAAGCACATATCCCATAGCTCCCCATCTGAATACGGCTATAAAAAGCACATTGAGTATAAGCATTGTGAATGTCGTAAATATTCCGTCAACTGCAAAGAGCTTTACTTTTCCGGTCGCCCTTAAAAAATACTGGTTAAGCATTCTGAATCCGGAAGCAAGAAGATATATAAATAGTATAACAGTATAGTTTTTAAGTTCCGGAATCATTCCCGTAAGCGGAAGAACCGGTATTATTATAAGACAGCCGAGCAAAGTTGTAAAAAAGCCTATGCTGTAAATCTGTTTCTTGTCATATTTCGCATCAAGTCCGTAACGGATAACACCCTCCGTAATGCTTAATGTAGCTATCGGAACAAGAAGATTTGCAGTCTGGCATACAAGGTCAAACGTAGATGTTTCTGTTCTGGTGAGATATTCGGTATAGAACCTTACCAGAAGGAAACTGAGAAGCTTTGAACTGAATGAACCGATTGAGAATATCAGCGTATTCAGTGCAAGTTTTTTATACTTGTTCATTCCATCATTCCTATCATTTATTAATTTGCGGCAAACTGCCGCCTGTAATCTTAAACGAAATATGGGATTTTCCATACATTCTGTAGGGGCGACCATTGGTCGCCCGCCTGAAATTCCGTAAATCCAACGGGCAAACACAGTTCGCCCCTACAAAATGTGAAGAAATTTTCTTGTTTTCAATCATAAAATTTTATCGTTGATTATATAAAATTCCTCTAAAATTAAATTATAACAGATTTCAATGCAAATTAAAAGACCGCAGAAAAATTTTTTTGTCGGATTCAAGGAAAATTTTTAAAAATGCCCTTGACTCAGGACGTGCATTATGTTATAATAAATATACCTCTTTGCGGGGTCTATTTTTTTGCAGTTTTATAAAATGCAGAAATTCCCCCGATTGATTTCTGCTGCGGCAGATATGAGGGAGGCAAATATTATTAATTTCTACATGAATGTAGATATGGAGGTGCCGATAAATGAGAGTTAAAATCACTTTGGCTTGTACAGAATGCAAGCAGCGTAATTTCAACACAAAGAAAAATAAGAAGAATGACCCTGACAGACTTGAAATGAATAAATACTGCAAGTTCTGCAAGAAACATACTCTGCACAGGGAAACTAAGTAAGCGGAGGTCGTCAGTATGGCTAAAAAAGCTAAATCCGAGGAGAAAAAGACCTCTGCCAAATCCAATAAGAATAATAAAAAAACTTCGTCGGGCGGTAATAAGGTCACTAAGTATTTCAGGGACCTCAGAAGCGAATTTAAAAAAGTTGTATGGCCAACCAAGAAACAGGTTGTCAACAATACCCTCGTTGTACTCGTTACTATCGTGATATTCTCGATATTCGTGGGCGGTCTTGACACCCTTATGTTCAAGGGTCTTCAGCTTATCGTTTCAAAAGGTTAAATGCCCCTTCCGGCCGGACACAGGAGGGAATTATTAAGAATGTCAGAAGCAGCTAAATGGTATGTTATCCATACCTATTCGGGTTATGAAAATAAAGTCGCTCAGAATATTGAAAAAGTCGTTGAAAACAGAAAACTTCATGATATGATTCCGGAAATCAAAGTTCCTACTGAAAAAGTTACTGAGATTACTGACGGCAAATCAAAGGAAGTCGAAAGAAAAGTTTTCCCCGGCTATGTTCTCATCAAAATGGTTTATACCGATGATACATGGTATATCGTAAGAAATACAAGAGGTGTCACCGGCTTTGTAGGCCCTGCTTCAGAACCTACACCGCTTACTGAAAAGGAAGTGGAAGCTCTCGGAGTTGACCTCGGTTCAGGTACTGTTGAAGTCGATTTCGCTCCGGGCGACAGCGTGCGTGTTTCAGGTACTGCTATGGACGGCTTTATAGGTGTCGTTCAGGATGTCAATACCGAGGAAAATACTGTTGATGTTCTTGTTTCAATGTTCGGTCGTGAAACTCCGGCTAAGCTCAGCCTCAATCAGGTTGTAAAGCTGGACTGATCCGCATTTTTTAAAAATTTCATCGATTTTTTATAATTTTCTACTATATCAGTAGAGTCCACATTATGGAGGTGCATAAATATGGCACAGAAAGTTGTCGGCTATATTAAATTACAGATTGCAGCAGGTAAAGCTACTCCTGCTCCGCCAGTTGGTCCGGCTCTCGGTCAGCACGGCGTAAATATCATGGCATTCACAAAGGAATTCAATGAACGTACAAAAAATGATATCGGTCTTATAATCCCTGTTGTTATCACAGTTTATGCAGACCGTTCATTCACATTTGTAACAAAAACTCCGCCAGCAGCAGTTCTTATCAAAAAAGCCTGCAATATCCAGAGCGGTTCAGGCGTTCCGAATAAAACTAAAGTCGCTAAGATTACAAAAGCTCAGGTTCAGCAGATTGCAGAACAGAAAATGCCTGACCTCAACGCTTCATGCCTCGAAACAGCTATGAGCATGATAGAAGGTACTGCTCGTTCAATGGGCGTTACTGTTGTTGATTAATTTTTTTTCAGCAGCATTTACCCCTTCAATTTGGGGATAACCGCAGGACGGCGGTACAGATAAACCAGTATCTGACGCTGCATGACAGTGATAACTGCTGTGCAGATGATGTGGGAGGAACTCTTTCCGCTAACTGTCTTTGCGTATAAGCAATTCAGTATTACCACTTTACAGGAGGATAAAATAATGAAACACGGTAAAAAATATGTTGACAGCCTCAAAACTGTTGACTTTTCAAAACAGTATGAATCCGTTGAAGCTCTTGAACTTGCCTGCAAGAATGCCAAGGCTAAATTCGACGAAACTATAGAAGCTCATATCCGTCTTGGTGTTGACTCAAGACACGCTGACCAGCAGGTTCGTGGTGCTGTAGTTCTCCCGAACGGCACAGGTAAGAATGTAAGAGTATGCGTATTCTGCAAGGAAGACAAGTACGAAGCCGCTAAAGCAGCCGGTGCTGAATTTGTAGGCGGTCAGGACCTTGTTGACAAGATTATGAAGGAAAACTGGATGGATTTCGATGTAGTTGTTGCTTCACCTGATATGATGGGTCTTGTAGGTCGTCTTGGTAAGATTCTCGGACCTCGTGGCCTTATGCCAAACCCGAAGGCTGGCACTGTTACTCCGGATATTGCAAAGGCTGTTACAGAAGCCAAAGCCGGCAAAATCGAATACCGTCTTGATAAGACAAATATCATTCACTGCCCGATAGGCAAAGCTTCATTCGGTGCTGAAAAGCTTGACGAAAACTTCTCAACTCTTATGGACGCTATCGTAAAGGCTAAGCCGGCTGCTGCAAAGGGAACTTACCTTAAATCATGCACAGTTACTTCAACTATGGGCGTTGGAATTCCGGTTGCTACAAATAAATACGGAGTTTGATTGATTAACTGCATTTTTGAAAATCAAGGACGGGAATTTCTTTTCTCGTCCTTATATTTTTTATCAGAGGTGGTGTTTTCATGAAATTATTAAAAATTATACTCGTTTTAACAGCATTTATCTCTCTTTCAGCCTGCAATTCAAAAAATCCTGAAATTCAGGAAACTACAGCCTATACACAGCCCGCAGTCACTGAATCAGAAACACAGCAGATACAGGAAAACATTTATACCCGATATCCACAGCTTTCCCAGTATGATATTTTCAGCGAATACTATGAACGTGCTGAGGAAATAGTAAACAGTATGACTGCCCAGCAGAAAGCCGGTCAGATATTCTGGATAAGCTGCCCCGATAATGAAACAGATGCAAATGATGTGGTAAGCAGATATAATCCCGGAGGATATGTGCTTTCAGCTGAAAATTTTGAAAACTCCAAACCATATTCAATGAAATCAATGCTCGAAAATTTTCAGTCAGCCTCTGCTTTCCGTATGGCAATAGCCTGCGAGGAGGAGGGCGGCGACTTTGTATGTGCAAGCAAATATACTCAGTTCAGACTTAATCCTTTCTATTCCCCGCAGACTCTCTATCAGATAGGCGGCTTTGATGAGATATTCAATGATACACGCTCAAAAGCCTTATTCCTTAAAGAACTCGGAATAAATACAAATCTCGCTCCTGTAGCAGATGTAAGTGAAGACCCGACAGACTATATATATAGCAGAACTCTTGGAAAAAATGCCGATGATACAGGTCAGTATGTGAAATTAAGCGTAAGAGCCTATAATGAAGCCGGAGTTACCTGTGTTCTGAAACATTTCCCCGGATATGGCTCAAATATCAATACATCACATACAATATCAGTTGATGAAAGAGAATATTCTGAATTTACTTCAAAGGATTTTATACCGTTTACTGAAGGAATAAAGGCAAATGCTCCCTGCATTATGGTAAGCCATAATACAGTTGTTTCAATGGACGTTGCAAATCCTGCATCGCTTTCTTCAAGCGTTCACGATATACTGCGTACAAGTCTCGGATTTACAGGCATTATAATGACTGATGACCTTGCCGATTCTGCCGAATACGATAAAATCGGTGAAGTAGACGTTTTCCTTAATGCCATAAATGCCGGAAACGATATCCTTTATACATCTGAATATGAAGAAGGTCTGCCGGCAGTCGTAAAGGCTGTTCAGACAGGAAAAATCTCTGAACAGCGGATTAATACAAGCGTTATCCGCATAATAGCATGGAAACTTAAATACGGTATTATAACATGATTGAAATATAAATAATTTACTGATGCATTTTGTCAGATTTATTTTTAATATGATAAAAAATGTCGCTAAAAGTTTTCTTATTCATGAAAATTTATTTGTGCGACTTGCCAAAACATAAATATTATGATATAATTAATTCATATGGTTTATAAGCAGTTCATGGAAAGGAGAGTTTTATGGGCAACGCTGAAAAAACAACAAGCTTTTTTACTTATAAGGGTTATCCTCTGGTAAGAAACAATGATACGATATATTTCGGAAATATGTATGATGATTATGTTATAATGCTTAATGTAACCGAAAAAAAGAAAATCGGAAATATCAATGTCGCAAGCAAAATCAAAGTATATCTTATGTCAACCGATGAAAGCCTCAATCCGGTGGAAAGAGTTATAAAAAGTACCGAAAAAGACGGACTCTATGAAGCTCTTGACCTCGCAAAAGTATGGCTTGAAAGAAATAATGTAAAATCATAAGGAAAAAATCCTCCCTTTCAGAATACTGATTAGGGAGGACTTTTTTTATTCAACCTGTTTTCCAAGAAACTGTGAAGCCGCCGTGAGCAGATGTCTGCGAACTTCTGAAACAGATGTTTCACCCTCTGATTCAAGAAAAGCAACAGCTCCGCTTACATCACCGTTTGAGATTATGGGCATACTTGCAATGGCATATCTGTCAATACCTTCAACAGGTATGAATTTAGTGCCGTCATTTTCAGCATAGTATGTTTTTCTTGTTTCCATAGTTTCCTCAAGAGCCGGAGAAACTCTGCGTTCATTAAATTCTTTTTTCTGAACTCCTGCGACAGCTACAACATGGTCCCTGTCAAATATAACAACAGGACAGCCGGCAAGCTTATGCATGATTTCAGCAACCTGTGCCGCATTTTCTGACATTTCACTGATAGCTGAATATTTTTTAAAGATAACTTCTCCGTCATTACTTGTATAAATTTCCAGTGGGTCACCTTCACGGATACGCATAGTACGTCTTATTTCTTTTGGAATTACAACTCTGCCAAGGTCATCTATTCTTCTGACAATTCCTGTAGCTTTCATAAATAAAAACCTCCGAAAATTTTTCAGATACTGCGGTCTGCAATGATATTGTCTGCATATAAGGCAATAATATGCATGAATTTTAAGTATTAGTAAAAATACATAAAATTTAATCGGAA
>DJFA01000103.1:4287-10484 GCA_002431975.1 Ruminococcus sp. UBA5884 | reverse complement strand
AAACCATCAGAATGGATTCTGAATTAAGAAGTTTTAATTTAACACCAATTCGACAATAAAATTGTATAATTGAAAATAAGGAATTTTATATACATTTTGTAAAGTCGAACAGTGTTTACTCGTCCGATTCTTCAGAATTTCAGTCGGGCGAACTTATGAAAGTCTATAAAGACATTCATTTAATTTGCGTTAATCCAAAAATTTAGATTTAAAAATTTACCATATAAAGGTAAAGAAGGAAAATGGAATGAATAACATTTTTAAAAAGGTTATTTCAGCTGCAATAGCTGTTTCAACTCTTGGTAGTATTGCTCTCCCTGTTTATGCTGCGGAAACTCCTGAAGTGTCAGAAGATAACATTACTACAGCTGAAGCTACAGAAAAGTTTTCAATTAAAGATGAATATTATGCAAGGCTGAAAAATTATCAAAGGCGTGCAACTATTCTCCAGTCACTTGATAAAGATGATGTTGTATATCCATATGGTTCTAAAGGTGACAGTTATGTAGAAGGTGTTGATGAGGACGGAGTGCCATATAAATACCAGGTTGAAATAGCTCCTAACGGACACCTTTTTTATGCAAAAGATATATTGAATGAAAATGAAAACTATGAGTGGTATTGCGATATACAGAGAGCTATAGATAAAGGTGATTCAAAAGTAATCGATGGCAGAACTTTTGTAACAATTGATGGCTGCGATTATGAATATTACATTGGAGAAAAAAAAGGTAATAATTCACCGGAATTTTACTGGAATATTCCGAATTCTTATAATATTAGATTTGAATTAGAGTGGATTGTATATGGAGACATTTATAAGATAGACAGTATTTTTGATGCTATGCAGGAGGGCTATGAGCTTTATCAGGAAGCAATTGAAAATGATACTTTGTCTTATATGGATATGAAACCTGAGTACATCGATGGCGAAAGAACATTGGTAATGCCAGATGATGAAGCAATAATGGATTCTTTAAAATACGGAATTTTGCGTGGAGTAACCCATACTTTGTATAATAAAAGAAGCTTTGACGATTTAAATGATGAATTAAAGCAGGAATATGACCAGTCCACTGATGAAATGAAAATGCTTACTGAATGGGTATTTAATGAAAATTCTCACAGTGCCACTGTTAGTGCTGATAAATTATTTGATTCATATGTAGGAGATATAAATGGTGATAAAAATGTTGATATAAATGATGTCACACTCCTTAAAAAACAGCTTATTCATAAGGTAGAACTTTCACCAATGCAGCAGAGAATGACTTCAACAAACAGTGAAAGCACACTCGATGTAAGAGATGTTACAAAGCTTACTCAGTATCTCGTTAAAATGACTGACTCAATCAACTGATTTCAGTCTGTAAAACCAAATAAATCACCGGTCACTTGAAATCTGATTTCAGGTGGCCGTTTTTTTGCGGATTAAAACAAATTTTCTGAAATAAACCCTTGAAAAAATGCACAATATGTTGTATCATATAATAGATTGGTGTATGTAACTGTTAGTTTAAATAAAGGAGCTGTTATGAATGAAGCTGATTTCCATAATCGTTCCGTGCTATAATGAACAGGAGGTTCTCCCTCTTTTTTATGATAAAATTAATGAAATTATGGACGGAATGAAGAAAAAATATGATTATCTTTCCTTTGAACTCATTTTTATTAATGACGGTTCAAAGGATAATACTCTCCCTATGCTCAGGGAACTGGCGAAAAAGGACAAAATTGTAAGATATATATCCTTTTCAAGAAATTTCGGCAAGGAATCAGGTATGTATGCCGGTCTTGAAGCCGCAAAAGGTGATTATGTTGTTGTAATGGACGCTGATTTACAGCATCCGCCGGAATTTATTCCTAAAATGTATGAATATGTTAAAAGCGGCGAGTATGACTGTGCTACCACAAGACGTGTAAGCCGTGACGGAGAATCAAAAGTACGTTCATGGTTTGCCAGAAAATTCTATAAAATCATGAACAAAATATCTCAGACGGAAATAGTTGACGGTGCTCAGGATTTCAGATTTATGACAAGACAGATGGTCAATGCAATCCTTTCAATGAATGAATACAACAGATTTTCAAAGGGTATTTTCAGCTGGGTTGGTTTCAGAGTAAAATATATCGAATATAAAAACGTTGAACGTGCCGCCGGTACAACTGCATGGTCTTTCTGGAAACTTTTCCTCTATTCGCTTGAGGGAATAATGGCTTTTTCAACAGCTCCTCTTGCAATAGCTTCGCTTCTCGGGGTAATCTCATGCATTGCCGCATTTGTAATGATTATAATTACAATAGTCAAGACTCTTGTATTCGGCGAACACGTTGACGGCTATCCGTCAATAATGTGTGCGATATTCTTAATGGGCGGTTTACAGCTTTTCTGTACCGGAATACTCGGTCAGTACCTTGCAAAGACATATCTCGAAAGCAAAAAAAGACCGATATACCTTGTCGGTGAAACAGATGAGGATTTAAGAAAAAAAGATGAAACAGCTGACCAGTAATCAGAAAAAAATTATCAGACCGATTTTTCTTGTAATAATATGCGTGCTTTGCTTTGCGATTATCAATATTTATCTCTCAAATCAGGGAAGTTCTGTTGATAATACGGATAATAATTCTGAAAATCAGGCTGCTGATGCTGTTTTGGACTATAAGGTATTTAAAAGCCGGAAAGGTCTTTACGGCGTTTCGGATATGAATGACAATGAGATAATAAGCCCGAGATGGAGCTTTATAGATGCCGTTTCAGAAAACTGCTTTATAGTAGCCTGCGGAATAAACGGCGTTCAGACGTATGGAATGCTTGACAATGAGGAAAATGTTATTGCAGGCCTTGCATACAGCAGTCTTGAATATATCGGGAAATCCCTGATAATCGGCAGAACAGCTGATAATGGAAAATATATGATTTTAAAACCTGATGGTTCTGCCTATATCGATGATGCATGGGATTCATACAGTATTTCAGGAAATGATATAACTCTTATGAAAAACAGAAACAGATATTTTGCTCATATAGGAGATGACAGACCTGAATTTTATTCATTTGAAATAAAAAAATCGACTGACAGCGTATCATTTGACTATAATTTTGATTTCAGCGGATATGACGGAGCAGTTTCACATAAAATCATTGAACAGATGACGGAAAAATCTGCTCGATATTTAAGAGCAGTTGAAAATAATGATAAAAGCTATATAATGAGTATTACAGCTCCTGATTATTATACCTCAGTAATTCCTGATGAATATATGGGCAGAAAAATCAGTGATATTTCTGAAGCTTCTGTTTCAATAAGAAATTCTGACGGGAATACTATATATGAGATTGATTTCAGACTGAAATTTTCTGATGATGCGGCTGTTTCGTCTGAATCTTATGACACGGGGCAGATTCAGGATAATGATATTGATTTTATAATAATTATGGATAAGGATAACAGCGGCTCAATGATAATAACTGCTGTTTATTATACGGATATGCAGAAAGGACTGAATGATGAATAAAAAAGAGGAATTTATTGATATCTATAATAGTTTTGTTTCAGGCAGAAAAGGTGCTGACAAGCTTTTAAGATATATTACAGATTCAACAGATTTTTTTACTGCTCCGAGCAGTACAAGATTTCACGGTTCATATGAGGGCGGACTTGTTGAACACAGCGTTAATGTATATCACTGTCTTAAAGATTATTTAAGCAGACCATATGCGTCAGAAAAGTATAATATGAGTTATACTGATGAAAGCATTGCAATAGTTTCACTGCTTCACGACCTCTGCAAGACTAATTTCTATACCGTTGACTACAGAAATGCAAAGATAGACGGCGAATGGCAGAAAGTTCCCTATTATACCATAAATGATACATTTCCTTATGGTCATGGTGAAAAATCAGTTTTTCTGATTTCAAGATTTATGTATATAGAACCATTTGAAGCTATGGCAATAAGATATCATATGGGGTTTTCAGGGATTGAAGACAAAAATACTATAGGCCGTGTTTTTGAGAATTTTCCTCTTGCACTTGCTCTTAATGTTGCGGATATGGAGGCTTCATATTATCTTGAGGGAAGCAGTCCTAAGATTTAGCGGCAAACTGCAATCTGATTGATGTCAATTAACAACAAAATTTTATGATTAAAAACAAGGAATTTTCCATTTATTCTGTAGGGGCGACCATTGGTCGCCCGCCTGAAATTATGAGTGAATCCAACGGGCGACCAATGGTCGCCCCTACAAAACGAATTTGCATTAATTAGATGCGACCAATGGTCTAATAATCATCTGATATTGATAAAAAAATTTATCTGTTACAGATAATTTTTATAAACAGGAGGTTTTTATAATGAGTTTATGGTACGAAAATGCGATATTCTACAGCATTTATCCGCTTGGTTTCTGTGGTGCGGAAAAATTTAATGATGGCGGTGAAGTGAGATACAGACTTGACAAAATAATAGACTGGATACCTCACCTTAAAAGTATGCAGATAGATGCTGTTTATCTCGGCCCTGTTTTTGAATCAGTTGAACATGGTTATGATACAACTGATTATATGAAAATAGACAGACGACTCGGCGATAACGCTTCATTTAAAAATATATGTCAGAAACTCCATGAAAACGGCATAAGAATTGTTGTTGACGGCGTATTCAATCATGTAGGCAGAAATTTCTGGGCTTTTAAGGACGTTCAGGAAAAAGGCAGGGAATCAAGATACTGTTCATGGTTCCAGAACCTTAATTTTGATGGTCAGAGTCCTTGCGGGGATAATTTCTGGTATGAGGGCTGGAATGGTCACTATAATCTTGTAAAGCTCAATATGAGAAATCAGGAAACTGCTGACCATATAATCAATGCTGTTGAAATGTGGATAAATGAATTTGATATTGACGGAATACGTCTTGATGCCGCTGACTGCATAGACTTTGATTTCTTTAAAAGACTCAGATATTTCTGCAAGAGCAAAAAACAGGATTTCTGGCTTATGGGAGAAATAATCCACGGCGACTACAACAGATGGGCTAACCCTGAAATGCTCGACAGTACCACAAACTATGAATGCTATAAGGGTATATATTCATCTCATAATGACAAGAACTATTTTGAAATAGATTACTCAATAAACAGACAGTTCGGCTGCAATGGCATATATAAAAATATAAAACTCTTTACATTTGTTGATAATCATGATGTAAACAGACTTGCAAGCACTCTCAGAAATCCGGAGCATCTCCGTAACTGCTATACTCTTGAATATACAATGCCTGGTATTCCGTCAATCTATTACGGAAGTGAATACGGCATAAAGGGTATTCATGAAAATAATTCTGATGACGGATTAAGACCATGCCTTGACCTTGATGAACTCAACAGAACGGGAAATATTGGTCTTTTAGAGCATATTATCAAGCTCGGACGCATTTATAAGGCTTATCCTGCACTCAGAACAGGAAGCTATCAGACTATTATTATCAGAAATCAGCAGCTCCTTTTCCAGAAAGAGCTTAACGGTCAGATTGTATATGTTGCCCTTAACCTTGAAGACAGGGATTTTGACCTTAATTTCGGTACAAATCAGCCTGCACTCGTTGATGTATTCAGCGGTCAGCCTCTTCATGTTGAAAACGGCAATGCATATATTAAAATGCCGCCGTATTCATCAATGATAATCGTTGCAGACGATATAATCAATTCAGCTGATGAAACTCCGGCAGAAAATACAGTTTCAAATACTGTGGAAGAAGTCCTTGTAAACAGAAAATATGCTGATTCAAAGGGCGATATCTATATGGTAACAGCTATTGCAAGAGATGCTGAAACTCTTGAAGAACTCGTTATCTATAAGTCACTTTACGGAAATAATGAAACATGGGCAAGACCTAAATCAATATTTACCGGCACAGCAGACGGAAAACCAAGATTCAGACTTGTTGACTAAACAGATAAAAGAGGAATTTCCTATATGGAAATCCCTCTTTTTTAATGCTAATTCGATGATTATTATTTGTAGGGGCGAACTGTGTTCGCCCGTTCAGTTTACGGTATTCTCCAACGGGCGAACACAGTTCGCCCCTACAGTACAGAATGTATGGAAAATTCTGTGAATGACGCTAATTCGATAGCAAAATTTTATAATTGAAAACAAGGAATTTTTCGTTTATTTTGTAGGGGCGACCATTGG
>DJFA01000103.1:1905-4232 GCA_002431975.1 Ruminococcus sp. UBA5884 | reverse complement strand
CTAACGGGCGACCAATGGTCGCCTCTACAGAAACAATTCATCGTATTGACATTAAATAAAAAAAGACAGGCTGAAAAACCTGTCTTTTCCTGATGGTTGGGATAGCTGGATTTGAACCAGCGACTGACGGAGTCAAAGTCCGTTGCCTTACCACTTGGCTATACCCCAGTAATATTTCTATTATACCATTAAAACACTGAAAAATCAATACCTTTTGCAATTTTTATATCCGGCATGATTATTTTTATAGTTATTTTCTGCATTTTCATTGTAATTATTCTATAACTTAATTATTACAGAATGTAACCTTTTACCCGCAAAAATTACAGTGTTGTAACCATTTTAAAAGAAAATTCATTTAAAACCGTCATATTATATAAAAATAAATGAAATTTCACAACATCTTGTTGCGGATTGCTATTCAAATATTACAGAATATTCACACATTCGACAGCATAAAATGCTATAATAGTAATTGTAGTTTTGAGAATTGTATTTTATACACTTATTTCTGTTATGTCAGCAGAAAACGGAGGATTGATTAAAAATGAAGAACTTAAAAATAAAAATTAAAAGAACTTTCGCTCTTGCACTTATGTGTGCAGTTACAATGGCTGGTACAAGCTTCAATATGATTGCTGCAAGTGCTGATACAAGCGAATATAAATCATGGAAACAGGGCGACTCAAGATGGGGAAGCGTTTACCTTGGCTCAAGCGGTCAGACTCTTTCAAGAATAGGCTGTGCAGTAACTTCTGTTGCTATACTCATGGTTCATTCAGGAAGCGTTTCAGATAACAGTTTCGACCCTGGAAAACTCTGTAACTTCCTCAGCTCAAACGGCGGCTTTGACGGCTATGGCAATATCCGCTGGTCTGCTGCAACAGGAATGGCTGGAAGCTTTACATATCAGGGCGGCGGAACTATTTCAGGTTCAAAATCAGCAAAGACTTCTGAAATAGCTTCTTACCTCGATTCAGGATATTATGCCGCTGTTTCAGTAAAATACGGCGGTCACTGGGTTGCAATCGACAGAGTTGAAAATGGTACTGTATATATGATTGACCCTGCAAGAGGCACTAATACAGACCTTTTCTCAGTATATGACGCTTCAGGCGTAGGTCAGATAAGACTTTTCAAGGGAGCTGCTTCATCTTCATCAAAACCGGCTGCTCCGGCTGAAACAACAGCTGCTCCTGTAGTTACTGAACCGGCTGTTACTACAACTGCCGCTGTAAAGACTACAACAGCTGCAACAACAACCGCTGCTGTTACTGAAGAGGTTATTGATGAAACAACTGCCGCTGCTGCTGAAACTCAGCCGGCTGAAACTACAGTTCCTTTTGAAGAAACTGCTGTAGCTGTTACAACAGAAGCTGAAGCTGTAAAGACTGTTTATTCAGAAGGCAGATATACAAGCAGTGATGTTATCAATATCAGAAGCAATCCGGGTCAGCAGAATAAGATTCTCGGAGCAGTTCCTGCAAATACATCTGTTTTTGCATATGAAATAAAGGATAACTGGGGAAAAATCTCATATAACGGCGTTGAAGGCTGGATAAGCCTTGACTATACATCTTACGGCGGAGTAGTTCCTTTCTTTACTACAGGTCTTTACAGCACTGTTGCAGACCTTAATCTCCGTCAGGAAGCTGATATAAATTCAAAATCACAGCTTATAGTTCCTGTTTCAACAACTCTCCCTGTTACTGAAATAAAGGATAACTGGGGCAAGGTTGAATATAACGGAAAAACAGGCTGGATATGCATGGATTATACTTCATATGACGGCGAAATAGAAGAAAAATCCGTTGAAAATGACCGTACAGGCAAATATCTTACTTTCGACCAGGTAAATCTCAGAAAAGGTGCAGGAGTTTCATACGATACAATATGCAGAATTCCTGGATATGCAAAACTTGATGTTATTGAAGTAAATGAAGATAACTGGGGAAAAATCATCTATAAAGGCAATGAAGGCTGGATTAACCTTGATTATGCAAAACTCTGTGAAAAGAGCGTAGCAGTCGGCGATATAAATGGTGATGGATATATTACAATAAATGACTATATACTTCTTCAGCAGGAACTTACAAACAACAGAGTATTTACTGCCGCTGAAATAGCTATATCAGACCTTGACGGCGACGGAAAAATTACTGTTACAGACCTTGAACTTCTTGAAGAAAAAATCGGTTAATTGAAAAAATTAAGATTTTTATATGAAAAACCGTTCTTTCATGGCGAAAGAACGGTTTTTAATTTTATCGGTTATGCTTTACAACTTGTTTTTTTTATGTTATATTATTATTCAGCGTGAATGGCAG
>DJFA01000103.1:0-1813 GCA_002431975.1 Ruminococcus sp. UBA5884 | reverse complement strand
TCGCCCGCCAGATTATGGTTCAACCATAAATTTGATATATGTTTTCTGTATGAAAAATTATTGGTTATCAGCATGAAATTCTGGTAAAACCATTTTACAAGATTACAGGCGGCAGTTTGCCGCTCGCCCCTACAGTATATTTGCGTTATATTGATTTAATCAGGAGGAATTTATTTTTATGAACTGGACAGAAGTAAATATTATGACATCAACTTATGGAATAGAACCCCTTACTGCTTATCTTATGGATATAGGAATAAAGGGCTTTGTTATCAGGGATTCAGAGGATTTCAATGAATTTCTTGAAAATAAAGAGGGTAAATGGGATTACATAGATGAAGATTTGATGGGTCTTTCAGACTGTGAAACCTGTGTTACAGTCTATATCCCTGAAAATGCTCAGGGAGCTGAAATGTTTGCGGCTCTCAGAAATATTATTAATACTCTTAAAGAAAATGACAGCGAAAACCTTTTCGGCAGACTCGCCATTGAAAGCGACAGCGTAAAAGAAGAAGACTGGGCTAATAACTGGAAAAAATATTTCAAGCCTGTAAAAGTCGGTGAAAAACTCCTGATAAAACCATCATGGGAGGAATACAATGAAAATGACGGCAGAACTATTCTTGAAATAGACCCTGCATCAAGTTTCGGAACGGGTCAGCATAATACTACAAGACTCTGCCTTGAAATAATGGAGAAGGCTCTCAGAAAAGGTGACAGAGTTCTTGACCTCGGCTGCGGAAGCGGTATCCTTTCAATCGGAGCATTGCTGCTCGGTGCAGAGTCGGCTGTTGCTGTTGATATTGAGGAAAATTCAGTGGCTACTGCAATTGAAAATGCTGCAAAAAATAATATTGATGCTGATAAATATACTGCTTACTGCGGAAATGTTATAAATGACAGTCAGCTTGCAGAAAAAATCGGTGAAGGATATGACCTTATAACTGCCAATATTGTTGCAGATGTTCTGATAGCTATGAGCAGTCTTTTCATGAAATTCATAAGAAAAGGCGGTACGCTTATAATCTCAGGAATAATTACTGAACGTAAGGACGAAGTTGTTGAAGCTGTGAAAAATGCCGGATTTTCAATGAATGATATCAGGGAAGCTGACGGCTGGTGTGCTGTATCATTCACAGCATAAGGAGAAAATTATATGAAAATTCTGAATATTCACGGCTATAAAGGAAATTCCGCAAACAGTGCATATTCCGCACTCCATGAACTCGGGTACAAAACAATAAGTCCTGCCATTGACTATGACCATACTGAAACTGATGAAATATTCGGCTTTCTGGAAAATATCATTTCTGAACAGAAACCCGATGCAGTTGTCGGAACGAGTCTTGGAGGATTTTTTGCAGCAGTTCTTTCGGCAGAATACAGTATCCCTGCAATACTTGTAAATCCATGTCTTATGCCGTTTGTTACTCTGCCACGACTCGGATTTGAGGGAGATATAATGCCGTTTGTAAAGGAATTTTCCAAACTTCATAAAATCAGCACAGACAATGTTTATGCGATTACAGGCAAATGCGATGAAATCATAGATTATCATGATTTCACAAAGAAAATGTTTGAAAACAAATATTACAGGGAAATTTTAAACGGAAAACATTCGGGAGCAACATTGCCCCTGAATGAATATTTTTCTCAGATATTTCAGGTTATAACAAAAAATATGGTTTGAACTTAAAATAACGCCAATTCGATGAATTGTTTTTTGTAGGGGCGACCATTGGTCGCCCGCCTGAAATTATGAGCGAATCCAACGGGCGACCAATGGTCGCCCCTACAAAACGAATTTGCATTC
>DJFA01000026.1 GCA_002431975.1 Ruminococcus sp. UBA5884 | reverse complement strand
GCACACTTTTTACCCCTTAATCTACAGATTAAGGGGCTTTTTTGTATCTAAAAAACTTTGCATTATAAGAATTATATGATATAATAATTATAAAAATATAAAAGTCAAGGAGTTATTTAATTTGAAACTTTCATTTTACAAGGGTTTTAAGGATGGAATGCCTATAGCTCTGGGGTATTTTTCCGTTGCATTTGCATTTGGAATGCTTGCAGTAAGCAAGAATTTCAGACCATGGGTGCCGATAGTTATTTCTCTTACAAACTTCACCGGAACAGGACAGTTTGCAGGGCTTGACCTTATGTTTGCTGGTTCTGCATATTTTGAGATAGCATTTACAATACTTATTATAAATCTCAGATATTCCCTGATGTCGCTTTCACTTTCGCAGAAACTTGATGACAGCGTGACATTATTTCAAAGATTTATGATAGCATTCGGCAATACTGATGAAATATATGCGGTAGCTATGCAGCAGAATGGTTTGCTTAATTATCGCTATATGGCAGGACTTATATTATGTTCATATGCAGGCTGGACGGGCGGAACTGCTCTCGGAGCATTTGCAAGCAGCATTGTTCCTCAGACAATTCTTGGAGCATTGGGAATAACTCTTTATGCAATGTTTATAGCTATTATAATACCGCCCGCACGAAAATCTTTTCCTATAGCACTGATAATTCTGACAGCAGCAGTTATGTCATGCATAATCAGGTATGTGCCGGTATTTTCGGGTATAAGCAGTGGCTGGACTATAATAATATGCGGAGTAATTTCCTCAGCGGCAGGAGCATTGTTTTTTCCGGTATGTGAGGAAAAGGAGGATTAACAGTTGAACAGTACAGTTTATATTATAATATGCATTGCACTTATGGGATTGGTTACATATATTCCCCGAATGCTTCCGCTTGTTCTTTTCAGAAAAAAGCTTAAAGACGGATTTTTAAAATCATTTCTTTTGTATATGCCGTATGGAGTGCTTTCAGCAATGGTTTTTCCTGCAATAATATATTCAACATCATCATTGATATCAGCAATAGCCGGAGGAATAACAGCACTTGTAATGGCATTTTTCAGACGTGGACTTCTGACCGTTGCAGTATCAGCCGCCGCCGCAGTTTTTATAACAGAGAGAATTTTAAATTTATTGTAATTTTATGATTGAAAATACAGGAATAGCCATCAGATTGGCGGTAAAATAAATATTCAGAAAGGAGAAAATATATGAACAGTATAGATACAGAAAAACTCATATATGATATAAAAGTATGGTGGGAACAGGTATCTGAATCCTTTAAAAACGGGTTCAGTTCATTTAAGGAATCAATAGGAGATATAATGTTTCCTGAAAACCTGACTATTGCCGCAGCTCTTATACTCATGGTAATGACAACTGTTTTTATATTCAGCAAAGCGATAAAGGAAAATATAACTGAAAGAAAAAAAATAAACGGTATCAATCATCAGATGTTTCTGATAGATGATGAGGTATATTATCCGCTTAATGCAGATGAAATAATAATAGGCAGACACAGTGCCGTTGATATACGTTTTTCGGATATGTATGTTTCAAGATATCATGCAATTATAAATGTATGCAACGGTACATGGAGCATAACAGACCTTAATTCCTCATACGGAACATTTGTCAACGGTCAGAGAATTGCACATAAACGTATTTATGACAATGATGAAATACAGATAGGAAACAGAATACTTGTATTCAAGGAAAAATCAAAAAGAAAGGAGTCTGACAATGAGTAAATTTCAGAACGGAATTTCCTATTCAAAAATATCATTTTTCATAGTACTTACACATATAGCGATGCTTTCAACGGTCTGGATAAGGGGAGAATATGAACAGATTCTGCCGGTAATAATTCTTTCAGCGGCAGTAATTGTTTCTGATTATATATATTTCGGAATAATAAAGCATTTTAAACAGGATACTTATACTCTTGATTTTTTTCTTGTATTCATACTTAATATGAGTGTTATATTTCAGTCATGTTTTGGTGAGATATCGTTCAATTATAAGCATTTCATAACAACAGTCATAGGTTTTGCAGTATGTCAGATAGGTTTTAAGCTTGTCAGGAATTATGCGGTAATCGAATCAAAAAAGAAGTATATCTATATTGCAATAGCGGCTCTTATGTTTGTAACAGTTGCATTTACAGGAAGCAGAAGTATGTGGATAGATTTCGGATTTTTCACGGTTCAGCCGTCTGAATTTATGAAACCGCTTTTTGCACTTGTATGTGCAACATCACTTACCGCACAGCAGAACAAGGTTAAAATCCTCGGAATAAATATAGTTCCGGACAATATAGTACTGTTTTTCATGACAGGAGCAATAGTTGCTCTCCAGTGGTGGTGCCGTGACCTTGGAAGTCTGCCTACATTCTGTGCGGCAGCATTCTGTGCATTTATACTCAGGATATGTTACCCTCAGGCTAAATTTTCAAAGAAAAAAGCCATATTTGCCGGAGCAGCCGGATTAGTTTTAATTGCAGCAGCTGTAAAATTTGCACCGTCATATGTAAAGGACAGACTTTCCGTTGATATATGGGCAGACCAGAGTGGAAACGGATATCAGCAGTGCAAAGCTCTTATAGCCATAGCTCAGGGCGGCTGGTTCGGAAAAGGCCCTGCACATGGAAATCTCTGTAAGGTCGCCGCATATGATACGGATATAGTATTCTCATCAATTTCAGAAGAATGGGGACTTATTATGGCGATATTCGCAGTAATGGCAATAATACTCATGCTTATCCTTGTTATTCTCAATCATCCACGCTCATACTATCACAGTACATTATGTGTATGCATAACAGCAATGCTTATAACACAGATGGCTCTTAATATATTCGGTTCATGCAATATGATACCTTTTACAGGCGTTACAATCCCGTTTATATCAAACGGAGGCAGTTCGATGGTTTCAAGCGGTTTTATGATAGGAATGCTCAAGGCAACCCAGTCACCTGTATATACTCTGCCGCCTTCAAAGCTGCTTAAAAAGAAAAATAAAAAGAAGGGAGCAGATTCAAAATGAAAAGTTTAAGGCGTGGAAGTATACTGATAGGAATGATAATAGCGGTTTTTGCTGTAGGAATGATTGTTCTTGTTGCAAAAATACAGCTTGAAGCTTCATATTATATAATAAATTCAAATGAATCTACTCTCGGACGAGTCTATGACAGAAACGGCGATGTATTGTTTGATGAAAAAGTCAATTATAATCTTTATCCTTCAGACCAGTTTGCTGATGTCGGAAATTTTATAGGCGATTCAAGCGGTCAGATGACAAATACAATCGTTGCCAGAAATTCTGAAATCCTTAATAACTATACATTTTCAGGAGGAGTCAATTCAAAAGAGGGAAAAAGTGCAATATATACAACTCTTGACCATGCGGCAAATAAAAAGGTATTTGCTGCATTCGGTTCAAAAGACGGCTGTGCAATTGCATATAACTATAAAACAGGCGAAATACTTGTATGTGTAAGCAAGCCATGCGTAAATCCTATGACAGGATATGAAAATCTCAAAGAGGGAAGTCTGCTCTGCAAGTCATTTATAAAGACTGTCCCAGGGTCTACTCAGAAAATAGCTACTCTTGTGGCTGCATTTGAATCAATGGGACATGATAAGCTCTACAGTAAATCATTTGAATGTACAGGAAGATATCTTGACCATCAGAATCTTTATATAAACTGCCATAAGCGTTCAGGACATGGAGTCCAGAATATTTCAGAAGCATTTGCAAACAGCTGCAATCCGTTTTTTGCACAGCTTGTTGAAGATGATGATTTAAGCCTTGATGATATCAAAAAAGCATATTCAAGAATGGGTTATGCTCTTAATGGAGAAACAGGGGATAAAATTGAAATTGACGGAATAAAATCTGAAACTGCATCAACCGTTGTTACAAATACAGATGAATTCAATACTCAGTGGAGCTGTATCGGTCAGGGAGAATCAATGGTAAGTCCTTGTCAGCTTATGATGTGGCAGAGTGCAATAGCAAATGAAACCGGTAAAGCGACTATTCCGTATTTTATAAGTTCAGCAACAAATGTAAAGGGAAGAACTGTAGCAGAGGGAAAAACTGAATATACATCAACTCTTTTTTCAGCACAGACTGCTTCATATGTAAAGGAAATAATGGTTTCAAACGGAATAAACAATTATAAATCATCTTTAGGATATGAAACAGGCATAAAAAGCGGTACAGCACAGGTTAAAAATGGCGATGAGGAAAATTCACTGCTTGCAGGATTTTGTACTGACCCTGATTTCCCGATAGCATTCTGTATAGTTATTGAAAACAGAGTAAGCGGAGAGGTAAGTACAAATAATATTGCAGCTGTTCTGTTGTCAGCAATTGACAGCAATTTTAATTAACGCCAATTTGATGAATTGTTTTTTGTAGGGGCGAACTGTTTTCGCCCGCCTGAATTATGGTTAAACCATAAATTCGGTATTTGTTTTTGGTATGAAAAATTATTGGTTAACCATAACGGGCGACCAATGGTCGCCCCTACAGAATAAGCGAAAAATTTAAAGGACTGTATGAAAAAATACAGTCCTTTTGAATTTTATTTGTTTTCAGGTTTGTAAATCAGTCTTGTCATACTTTTTGCTGAGATAAGCATAGTTGATGCATTATGAAGCACTGCTGAAACAGTTGGAGGAATAATACCTGCAACTCCGAGTGCTATAAGACCGGCATTGAATCCGATAATGAAATTATAATTTGAATGGATTCTCTGCATAAGCAGCTCACTGATTTTACGCAGAACAGCAATATCATAAATATTGTCATTATGGAGTGTGACATCAGCTACTTCTCTTGCGATATCCGAGCCGTCACTCATAGCAACTGAAACATCGGCTGCCGCCAGAGCAGGAGTATCATTTACACCGTCACCAACCATTATTATCTTATGATTATTTTTCTGCAAAGCCTTTACATATTCGCTTTTATGTTCCGGAAGAACCTGTGAAACATACATATCAAGGTTAAGCTGTTCAGAAACACGTTTTGCAGCAGCTTCCGCATCTCCTGTAAGCATACATATACGTTTTATGCCGAGTCTGCGGAGTTCTGTGATAACATCGGCAGCATCATCTCTGACAGGGTCATCAATTACAAGCATTCCGGCAAGTTTGCCGCCTATAGCGAGGAATATTGATGAATTTCCCTTGCTGAGCTTTTCAATATCAGCCTTCTGTTCATCTGAAACAGGTACATTTTCATCTTCAAATACAAAATGTGCAGAACCGATAATTGCACGGCTGTCATTGTATGAAGTTACTATTCCATGGGCAACAAGGTATTCAACCTCTGTATGTTCTTCATCATGGAGGAGATTTTCCTCCTTAGCCTTATTTACAACAGCAGTAGCTACGCTGTGCGGGAAATGTTCCTCAAGGCAGGCGGATATTTTGAGTACTTCATCACGTTCAAAGCCGTTGAATGTTACAACATTGATTACTTTGGGTTCAGCATTTGTAAGAGTGCCTGTCTTGTCAAATACTATTGTATCAGCAGCAGCAAAGGCTTCAAGATACTTGCCGCCCTTGACGGTCATTCCGTATTCAGCAGCTTCACGCATTGCGGAAATAACTGATATAGGAGTTGAAAGCTTTATAGCACATGAGAAATCAACCATAAGTACAGATACAGCCTTTGTAACATTGCCTGTTGCGAGGAGAACGGCAGCAAATCCGAGGAAACTGTATGGAACGATTGAATCGGCAAGATGTTCAGCATTGCTTTGGATACTTGCCTTTAAGTTTTCGGATTCATCTATCAGGCTGATAATTTTCTGGAGTCTTGAATCTCCGGCAAGGCTTTTTACTTCTATGACAAGTTTTCCGGCTTCAAGAGCAGTTCCAGCGAATACGCTGTCGCCTGACTGTTTGACTACCGGTTCTGATTCGCCGGTCATAGTAGCCTGATTTACCATTGCTTCGCCTCCGCAGACAGTTCCGTCAAATGGTATCTGATTTCCTGCATATACAACAACCTTGTCGCCGACCTCTATTGAATCGAAAGGAACAAGAACAGGTTCAGTTTCAGTCTGAAGCCATACATTGCATATATTGAGTGAAAGCTGTTCAGAAAGAGCGAGTCTTGTACGCTGTTTTGTATAATTTTCAAGCAAATCTGAAAGTTTAAGCAGGAACATTACAGATGAAGCGGTCTTGAAATTACTCTGGAGCAGAGATGCACTTATTGAAGCGGCATCAAGCACTGCAACATCCATTCTGCACTGAAGCAGGCTGTCCAGACCTTTAAGAATATATCCTGCGGCTTTTGCGATAGTTATAATATTTCTGACAGGTGCAGGCAGGAATTTTGAAATAACTCTTAAAGAAATCATTTTTCCCAAATCGGAGCAGAACTGTTTGTCAGCTTTTTCAGCAGCAGGTATTTCAGATTCAGGAATATTGCTGCGGTCAAGACTTTCAATATATCTGAGAATTTCAGAGCGTTTTCCGTCCTGATAATTTACAAGAATACTGCCGCTTTTATGGTTTACTTCAGCATTTAGTGCATAGCCTGAATTTTTAAGGTCATTTTCTATACTGAGAGCCTGACCACGGCTTATAACATAATCTCCGCAGCGAACACGGATTCTGTTGTAATTATCATATACGATTTTATAACGCATTTAGAATCAGTCCTCTGTTTCAGTCATTTTTGCCTCATAACAGACATCCTGAGCATCTTCCTTGATTTTAGCGAGAGATGAAGCAGCATCTTCTCTTATTTTCATGCCGCCGGCAACAGTTTTAACGCAGCCTTTTCTGAAAGTTTCACTTTTAAGGAATTTAACTCCGGCAGTTGCAGCAAGAGCTCCTATTGCAAAGAAGCGGACTTTTTCATTTTTAAAAACATTTTTCATAATAAAAAACCTCTTTCCTGAGTAATGATTTTAAAAGTTAGATATAACTAACTTATTTGCAAAAAAGCCTGTCAGAATTTAATGATAATACTAAAGCAGCCAACATATATAATACTGACTGCTTTAATTTATAATATATATAATACACTTTTATGTACATTTTGTCAAGAAAAATCTTTTAATTTTTTTGAATTGAATGCAGCTACAGCAAGAATATATATTGCAGCAGCATAGACGCATACTATGAGCATTGATTTTGGGAAATCCTGATAATTTCCCGAGACAGCCATTCTTCCTGTTTTTACAGAGTGATAGAACGGCAGGAAAATACAGAGATTTTTAAATCCGCCTTTAAGATTGTCAACATCCATCCATACGCCGCCGAGCATACATGAAAGAGTTATGATTATTGAACATAATCCCGGAGCAGCCTTGTCATTGAAAAGACTTCCGAAAAGCAGCCCGAAGCCTGTAAACATAAATGCGGACGGCATAAGTATCAGTACAGAAACTATTATATGTGAAATGCTGAGAGGATTGCCTGTTATAATGCTTATAATGAATGAAGCAGCGTATGTTATTATGCACTGAAAAAATGCGATAATCATTACAGGCAGCGTATATCCGGCAATAAATTCATATGATTCAAGGGGAGAGGCATATAATCGTGCAAGAAAAGCACTTCCTCTGTCTTTTGAAATATGAAGAGCAGTAAAAAGCATTACAAATGTAAATCCGAATACTGCAATACCTGATGAAAGGCTGTCTATATTAAATATAGTCATATTTGCCTGAGGAGGAATGCTTTCATTTACAACAGTCATAATTATAAGCATTATTACCGGAAAACCAAGACAGAATATATAGCTTAAAGGGTCACGGAGCAGTTCAGTAAGATTTCTTTTTGAAAATATAAGAGTTCTCATAATTTTTTTAAAATTTCCTTTCTGCAATTTTTATAAAGGCATCTTCAAAGGTATCGCATGACATACGGGATTTTATTTCGTCAGCCGTGCCGCATATTCTGAGTTCGCCGTCAGTCATGACAGCAATTCTGTCTGAAAGGGCTTCAGCTTCTTCAAGGTAATGGGTTGTAAGGATAATTGTAGTTTTTCCTTTAAGACCTGATATTATGTTCCAGAGTTCACGTCTTGCAAGGACATCGAGTCCGAGAGTAGGTTCATCAAGGAAAAGAACAGACGGTTCAGTTATAAGAGCCATTGCAATGCTTAATCTTCTCTGCCAGCCTCCTGAAAGAATGCCGGCTTTATCGGAGGCAATTTCCTGCATTGAAAGGCTGTCAATTATCCTGTCAGTTTTTTCAGCAGCAGATTTTTTGTCAGAGCCGTATATTCCGGCTATAAACATAAGATTCTCCCTGACTGTAAGATTTTTTGCAACAGCAGTTTCCTGAGGAGATATATTAAGTAATTTTTTTGCAGCGGTTTTGTTTTTGCTGATATCATTTCCATAGATAAAAGCTTTTCCTGATGATGGAGTGCAAAGGCATGAAAGCATTCTTATAGTAGTAGTTTTTCCTGCACCGTTTACTCCGAGAAGTGCAAAAAGTTCACCGTCTTTTATGGTAAGACTAAGATTTTTAACAGCATTTTTATTTTTGAAATTTTTGCAAAGGTCAATGGTTTCAACAGCATTCATAATATATACTCCTTTTACTGTTCATCATTTTCAATAGTTTTTGCATTGATTATTTCCTGAGCGAATTTAAATATATCATCACCTTTTACAAGAGCAATTCCCTGTTCTTCATCACCGAGCATAATAAGAGCATCTCCTTTTTCAAGATTAAAAATTTTTCTTGCTTTTTTGGGGATAATGATTTTATTATTTTCGTCCAGTCTGACTATACCAAAAATATGTTTTTTCTGAGGACATATTTTTGAGGGTTCATCTGCATTCACAAGGTCATCAAGCTTTATGTCATAAAGCTTTGCGAGCTGTATGCAGTTATATATATCAGGAATAGTTTCACCGCTTTCCCATTTTGAAATGGTTTGTCTTGAAACGTTGAGCTTTTCAGAAACTTCCTCCTGAGTAAATTTACATAATTTTCTTAATTCTTTAAGGTTTTCATTTATCATATTATTTAAGCCTCCATATATAAAACCGGTTTATATTAACGCCCATTCGACAACAAAATTTTATAATTAAAAACAAGGAAATTTTCGTTTATTATGTAGGGGCGAACTGTGTTCGCCCGTCCGAAATTCTGGTAAATTGAGGCGGGCGACCAATGGTCGCCCCTACAAAAACAATCCATCGAATTGACGTTATATTAATTATACATTGCAAAAGTCAGAGTTTCAACCAATATATCTGTACTAAAAATGTAACGCAGAGTTTACATTATTTGCAGTTGTTATTTAAACTGTTTTATGATATAATTATCAGTGTTTAAAATAATAAAAAGAGGTAGGATTGTCCTTACAATGAAAAAATTTGATATAAAAAACAAGAATAGATTTATAGTTCTGCTGATAATAATTCTGCTTGTTGCCGCTGAATTTATCCGTTCAAATACATATATACAGACTGAAAATTTTGTTTTTGAAAGCAGCAGATTGCCGGAAAGCTTTGACGGAACTAAAATAGTACAGATATCTGATTATCATAACCATGGAGGAAGCTATGACAAAAGACTTCTTGACGAGATATCCGCACAGAATCCTGATTATATATTCCTTACAGGAGATATTGCTGATTCAATATGTACAGATATTGAAAAAGCTGAAAATTTTCTTGAAAAGATTTCAGAAATAGCAAAATGTTATCTTGTATGGGGAAATCATGATTATGATATTGAAAGGCAGTCGCTTGATGATATGAGAAAATGTGCTTCCGAAAATAATATAACCGTGCTTGAAAATCAGTTTCAGTATATTACAAAAAATAATGAAAAAATTCTGATTACCGGTACAGTAAATCAGAATTTTGATTATGAAATGATGGAGGATTATCCTGAAAATAATGAATTTTCAGTATGGCTTCATCATTATCCTGAAGATTTTGAATTTATCTCGGATATATCAGAGGAAAAAGGCTGCAAGGCAGACCTGATTTTTACAGGTCATGCTCACGGGGGACTTATAAGACTCCCATTTATAAAGGGACTTTTCGCACCTGGACAGGGATTTTTTCCGGAATATACTTCAGGTGAATACAGCTATAACGGCTCTGAAATGATAGTAAGCAGAGGCGTAGGAAACAGCGGTTTTACAAGAAGATTTCTTGACCCGTTCCATCTTGTTGTATGCGAACTTAAAAAAATATGATACAGTTATGTTTAATTTGTCTGTTTTATTTCTGAAATATGGAATAAAAAAATGCATAATTCCGAATTGAACGCTTTAATATTGACATGAAAAAAATAAAGTGATATACTATAAAAGTAAGATAAAGCTACAGCAGATATTGTAAAATGTCTGCTGAATTTTAAAGATATCAGTTAGCGACAGCTAACCCAAATATGAAAGGAGTTATTATGTTTCTTGAAATAAGCGATATCAGAAAACATTTCGGTGAAGGCGAAAGCCGTGTTGAAGTCCTCAAGGGAATCAATGCAGGCATAGAAAAAGGAGAAATATGTGTACTTCTCGGCCCTTCAGGAAGCGGAAAATCAACACTGCTGAATATTATCGGCGGAATTGACAGTGCAGACAGCGGATATATTTCAATCAATTCTGAAAAAACTGCTGATATGAATGAAAGAAAGCTTACTGTTTACCGCAGAAAGCACCTCGGATATATATTCCAGATGTATAATCTTATCCCGAATCTTAATATCAAGGAAAATGTTGAAGTAGGGGCGTATCTGAGTGACAATCCGCTTGATGTTGATGAAATACTGCATACTCTCGGACTCTATGAACATCGCCATAAGCTCCCGAATCAGCTTTCAGGCGGTCAGCAGCAGAGAACTGCGATAGGACGTGCGATAGTCAAAAATCCTGATATACTGCTCTGTGACGAGCCTACAGGTGCATTGGATTACAATACCTCAAAGGAAATACTCAAGCTTATTGAAGATGTAAATAAAAAATACGGCAATACCGTTGTAATGGTTACTCATAATGATGCAATAAAGAATATGGCAGACAGAGTAATAAAGCTCCGTGATGGGGTGATACGCAAGAATTATGTCAATGAAAGCAGGATTGCTGCCGTTGACCTTGACTGGTAAGGAGGCATGAATATATGAAAAATCCTCTTGTCAAGCGACTGCCGAGAGAGCTTAAAAGCGAAGCCGGAAAATATATCGTACTGTTTATATTCATTGCCGGAATGATAGGAATTGTTTCAGGATTTCTTGTAGCAAGCGGAAGTATGTCAAAGGCATACGATGAAAGCTTTGAAAAATATAATATTGAAGACGGAAATTTTGAACTCTATGAAGAAGCCTCTGATGATGTAATAGATACCCTTGAAAAAGAAGATGTAAAGATATATGAAAATTACTATATCGAGGAGGAAACAAAGGAAGTTGACAGTACTTTGCGTATATTCAAAAACCGTAAGGATATAGACAAGGTATGCGTTATGGAGGGCGAACTTCCTGAGGCTGATGATGAAACAGCAATCGACAGAATGTATGCTGTAAACAATGAGCTTTCTGTCGGTGATACCATTACCGCAGGAAAAAAGAAGCTTAAAATAACAGGTCTTGTTGCACTTTCAGATTACAGTGCATTGTATTCAAGTCCGGCAGATATGATGTTTGATTCAGTTCAGTTCGGAGTGGCAATAGTTACTGATAAATGCTTTGATGAGTTTGGAACTAATCATATTCATTACAGCTATTCATGGAAATATGACAATGCTCCTGAAAATGACAAGGAAGCCAAGGAGATGTCAGAAGATTTCCTCAAAGTCATTTCTGAAAATGCAATTGTTACAAATTATATACCTCAGTATTCAAATCAGGCAATTCATTTTACAGGTGATGATATAAAGGGCGATAACTCAATGATTACAGTATTTCTTTATATAGTAGTCATAATAATAGCCTTTATATTTGCGATAACCTCAAACAATACCATTTCAAAGGAATCCTCAGTAATAGGAACTCTCAGAGCATCAGGATATTCAAAGGGAGAGCTTGTCCGCCATTACATGACAATGCCGGTTATCATAACTCTTATAGCGGCAATTGCCGGAAATATTCTCGGATATACATTTCTCAAGGATTTTGCAGTAGCAGCGTATTATGGAAGCTACAGCCTTCCTACATATGTTACCATATGGAATGCAGATGCATTTGTAAAAACAACAGTTATCCCTGTTATAATAATGCTGCTTATAAACTTCTTTGTGCTTACATCAAAGATGAATCTTTCGCCTCTTAAATTCCTGCGTCATGACCTCAGCAGAAAACAGAAAAAGAAAGCATTCAGACTCAATACCAAAATCGGCATTATGAAGCGTTTCAGATTAAGAATAATATTCCAGAACATTCCTAACTATGTAACAATATTTATCGGAATATTCTTTGCAAATGTTATACTTTTCTTTGGAATGGCACTTGAACCTCTCCTTGACAACTATCAGAGTGTAATAGCTGACAATATGATATGCAGCTATCAGTATATACTTAAAGCTCCGCAGGAAACAGATACAAAAGATGCTGAAAAATTCTGTGCAGGAAGCCTTAAAACAATAGAGGGCAGACTTAAAAGCGAAGAAGTAACAATATACGGTGTAAAAGATAACAGCAAATACATAAAAGCTGATTTAAGCGGCGGAAAAGTCTATATATCATCTGCCTATGCTGAAAAATTTGATATTTCAGCCGGAGATACAATAACTCTCAAAGAAGAATACGGCGATAAGGAATATAAATTCAAGGTTGAAGATATCTATGATTATCCGGCAGCAGTTTCATTATTTATGAGTATGGATAAATTCAATGATGTGTTTGACAATGATGAGGATTATTTCAACGGATATTTTTCTGAAAATGAAATAGATGATATTGATGATATGTATATAGCAGCTTCAATAACCGTTGATGATATGACAAAGGTATCACGTCAGCTTAAAGTTTCAATGGGCAATATGATGTCAATATATCTTGTATTCGGCATAGTTATGTTTATGCTTATAATCTATCTGCTTTCAAAGATAATCATTGAGAAAAATTCACAGTCAATCTCAATGACTAAAATTCTCGGATATACATCAAAGGAGATAAACAACCTCTATATAATGTCAACGTCAATAGTTGTAGTTCTTTCAGTACTTATAACAATACCGATAATAGATGTGCTTATGAAGTACATTCTTAAAGTAGCATTTTCAAGCTATTCGGGCTGGCTTCCATACTATGTTCCGACAGTGGTATATATAAAGACAATTGTCATGGGAATAGTATCATATGCAGTAATAGCGTTCATACTTATGCAGAAGGTAAAGAAAATACCTATGGATATGGCACTTAAAAACGTTGAATAAAACAACAGCCGCAGGTTTTTTTCCTGCGGCTTTGTTTTCGTACTTAACGTCAGTTCGATGAATTATTTCTGTAGGGGCTTCCTTAAGTTCGCCCGCCAGAAAATTCGGTAAACCTGACGGGCGACCAATGGTCGCCCCTACAGAATAAATGAAAAATTCCTTATAGAATTTTGTTGTCGAATTAGCGTAATATTATGCTGCCTGAGGTTTATCAAAAAGTTTTTTCATAAGCGGTATGAGCATTCCGCCAAGAGCATTTCCGATAACTGCGGTTATAATATATATAATTCCCTTTACTGAAACCGATGCTGAAAAAAGATAGAATGAATCGGCTACTGAATGATTGAATCCGCAGAAAATGAATACCATAATAGGCATTGCTGTTCCGAAAACCATTGAAGCATCAGTTTTGTTTTTTCTGCACATCTTTGCATTTTCAACTGCAAGATACATAAGCATTCCGCAGAAAAAGCTGAGTATTATCTGACTCGGAAGGCTGTCGCCGACTTTTGCTTCTGCGACAGGCAAAGCATTCTGATGAACCTTTTCTCCCATACGTGTTGCTTTTATCATAAGTGACATAATTCCCGTACCTGTTACATTCCCGAGAAGCGTTATAAGCACTTCTCTTATATAGACAGGTTTTTTTTCAGGGATATATCCGACTTTTCCGGTATAGAGAGCAAATCCGTACTGGATTATCGTAAAAAGACCGAAACTGAAAAGAAATCCTCCTATGTATTTGTTTTCTGAAAGCAGGTATACCGTACAGCCTGTTCCAATCATAATTCCTGACATTATCGCTTTTGCAAAAATGCTTTTAAAAGATTCATTGTTCATAATAAAAAGCTGTTCCTTCCATTTTAGTTAGTTGAAGCTAACCTAATAATCAGAATCCGGCAGAAAAATTTTATTTCATATCGTTTTACCAGACACTGCGTAAAAAATTATATCATATAAAAAGAATGATGTCCACCCCTGAAAGCCCGTAAAATCAAGTGTTTATTATATTTTTTAAGCATTGCTGTTATGCATGATATATATAGTATAAAGTTTTGGTTGTAAAAATAAACTTAAATTATTTAACTTATGTTTTTAAAATATATTGACATTAACTGAAATATATAATAATATTAAAATAACGCAAATTCGATGGTTATTTTTTATAATTCGTTTATTTGAAATGCAGATTCGTTTTGTAGGGGCGACCATTGGTCGCCCCGTTGCAGTTACCAGAATTTCAGGTGTGCAGCCAATGATTTTCCGTACAGAAAACAAATATCGAACT
>DJFA01000032.1:1276-28358 GCA_002431975.1 Ruminococcus sp. UBA5884 | reverse complement strand
CACAGGATTTCTATGCACTTTTTTATTTTCCATTTTTTATTAATTGTTCATCGAATTCGCGTTGGCTTTAAATTTTCTGCATATATTGAACCGCCGAAACGTTCCAGTATCTTTGCTGTGATGGCAAGTCCCAGTCCGCTGCCCTTGTTTGGATTGTTTCTTGATGAATCACTGCGGTAAAATACATCAAAAAGTTTTGGCAAAGCCTCATCAGGAACACCCGGCCCATTATCGTCTATGGCAATGATTGCACTGTCATCAGAATTTTCACATCATATTGTTACATTTACAGTTTCGCTGTCCTTGTATTTCAGACTGTTCTCTAAAATATTGGTAACTGCACTCCTGAGCTGAACAGGGTCAGCATAAACCTTTAAATCAGCCGGAATGTTCTCGCAAAGTATATTTAATCCTTTTTCAGAATACTCTTTTTTATTTGATGAAACTATTGAGAAAATCTCCTGTCTTATGTTTAATTTTTCAGGATAAAACGGACAATCACCCAAATCAAGCTTTGAAAAAAGAAACAGCTTATCAACCATTCTGTCAATATCATTGGCTTTGGCAAGAATGATTTTCATATATTTCTGCTGCATTTGAGGTGTTGATGCAACGCCTTCAAGCAGCCCCTCAATATATGCTTTTACAGATGTCAGCGGTGTTCTCAAATCATGAGAAATACCTGCAATCAGCTCCTTGCGGTTCTGTTCATTTTTCTGAGTAATTTCCACTGATTCCTTTAATTTTGCTGCCATATCATTAAAATCATTGCATATACTCTGAAATTCATCTTTTTCGTTGTATTCAATAATGCGGTAATCCAGATTTCCGTCACGAATCTGATGTACTCCGTCAGCAAGAATATCAAGCGGTACTTCAATTTTTCTGAAAACAAACTTAGTCAGAAACTGGTTTGTAATGATTACTGCGGCAATAATCAATATACACAGAATCAAGATAATATTTACAACAATAAATTCATTATGCTGGCTTTCCTGTATTTCACTGCTGCTGTAAATCATAACATGATAAGCTATACCATTAACCAATATTTTTTCTCTGTAAAGGCAGGCTCCGTTTGCGGAAATACTTCCCTCACCGCCTAAGCTTTCCATTGCAGAAACAAGAGAGGACTGCACATCACTATTGCCTATTGTACATATAATTCCTGTATCATTGGAAATCTCCAGCTTCATTTCCTGAGATGCAAGGTATTTTTCAACTGTATGATATAATTTAGAATCAGTTATATCACCTTTGCTGTTAAGAAATTCTTTCGACTGCACCATCAGAATTTTATGCATATCTGAGAGGTTGTTTTCTTTTACTGTTTCATCCATAAACTGTTTATAAAACAAATTTGCAAATACAAATACTGATACAAAAATAATCAGAATACTTACCAGTGCCGGAATAATCAGCATAAGAATATTGGAAAGAAATAAACGCTTTTTGATTGTCATATCCAAATCATCTCATTTCATATATTTTTCTCTGCTGTTTATTTTTATAATATATCAGAAAGTTCAATGAAATTGAAATTATTGTTCAACAAAATATAAAAAATTATTAAACTGATTTATCATTTAAACAATTTCATATATAACAGCGGATAATGATTACCCTGTTCATCATATTCTGTTCTTTTATATGTTTTAAATCCCATTTTCTCATAAAATCCAACTGCCTGAGGATTTTGTTCATTAACAGTAACCTCCTGAATTTTATAATTCTGAATACCATATTGCAGCAGCTGTCTGCCTATTCCCTTTCCTCTTTTCAGCGGAGAAATAAACAGCATTTCCAGACGATTGTTTTCAACTCCCATAAAAGCGACCGTTTCACCGCATTCATTTTCAGCAGCAACCAGATGTTCCACGTTATTCAAAGCCTGAGGAACATATTTTTTTATTTGATTTACTTCTGAACAAGAAAGAAAAAGATGTGTTGCCCGAACAGAATCCTCCCAGATATTCAAAAGTACTGTCAACAATTGAGTACTTCTGTTTTGTATTTCATATATTGTCACAGATTTCTGACCAGTATGTTTATACAAGTTCATTTTTTTCACCCTCTGCCTAAATTATATCTTATAATCTGTTATCAGCCCTTTTTGCACTTATTATACCATATTGCAAAGCAAACCGCAATGCATTGAACGACAAAAACAGACTGACTCCGTAAGAAAACGAAGTCAGTCTGTTTTCATTTATTTTGTACGTCAATATTGGGAGGCAGATTAATTATTATAAATCGTCTTCACCCTGAAGTGCGTCATATCCGACTTCACCGGTTCTGACTTTAACAACATCTTCAACATCAAAGATAAAGATTTTTCCGTCGCCGATATTGCCGGTATAGAGAGCACGTTTAGCTGTATTGACAACCTGTTCAACAGGAACTTTTGAAACAACAACTTCAACCTTTGTCTTAGGAAGAAGCTGAACTTCATCACGTTCAACACCACGATAATATGATTTCTGACCTTTCTGAGTACCATAACCCATAACATTTGTTACTGTGATACCCTTTACACCGATATTGCTGAGTGAAGTTTTAAGTGCTTCAAGTTTTTCAGGTCTGCAGATAATCGAAAGCTTTGTAAGCTTGTGACTTCCGTCAGATTTTTCCCTTGTTCTGACTGAAACAGGAACTGCCTTTTCAACAGGTACAACATCAGATGTATCAATTCCGGCTGCTGCACCCTGTTCACGAATTTCTGATACACTTGCAACAGATGGCATAAAGTCTGCATAACTTGACGGAAGATTATGTTCTGTAGCATCAAGACCGATAATTTCTTCTTCTTTGGAAGCTCTGAGTCCGATAGTAGCTTTAATGATAAAGAATGTAACTGTCATAAGAACTGCTGTCCATGCACCTACTGAAAGAACACCGACAATCTGTTTGCCGAGAAGTGATGCACCGCCGCCATAGAAAAGACCATCAAATGTATCATTGCCGGGAACTGATGTTGTTGCAAAAAGTCCTACTGCAACTGTACCCCAGATACCATTCATCATATGTACTGCAACTGCTCCCACAGGGTCATCGATATGAAGCTTATGGTCAAGAAGCCATACGCCGAATACTACTAAAAGACCTGAAACTATTCCGACAATTGCAGAACCGAGAGCATCTGTTACGTCACATCCTGCTGTGATACCAACAAGACCTGCAAGAGATGCATTAAGACACATTGAAACATCAGGCTTGCCGTATTTGAGCCATGTAAATACCATACATGTCATTGTTGCAATGGCAGGAGCAATTGTTGTTGCAACAAAGATTGAACCAAGCTGACCAAGTGATGTTGCAGCTGCACCGTTGAATCCGTACCAGCCGAACCAGAGAATGAAACATCCAAGTGCTCCGAGAGTAAGTGAATGTCCCGGAATTGCGTGTACTTTTGTAACTTTTCCGTTTTTATCTGTATCAAATTTACCGATACGAGGGCCTAAGATAGCTGCACCGATAAGTGCTGAGATACCGCCTACCATGTGAATTGCACATGAACCTGCGAAATCATGGAATCCCCACTGTGAGAGCCAGCCGCCGCCCCATATCCAATGTGCTTCAATCGGGTAAACAACTGCTGAAATAACACCTGAGTATACACAGTAAGAAATAAATCTTGTTCTTTCAGCCATAGCTCCTGAAACGATTGTAGCTGCTGTAGCACAGAACACAAGATTGAATACGAAATTAGACCAATCAAAATTTGCATAGTCTGTAAATATCCGCCAGTCTGGTTTTCCGATAAGTCCGAAGAATGTATCTTCACCTAAAAGAAGACCAAAGCCTAAAAGGACGAATACAACAGTACCGATACAAAAATCCATCAGGTTCTTCATTATAATGTTGCCTGCATTTTTTGCACGGGTAAAACCTGTTTCCACCATTGCAAATCCGCACTGCATGAAGAATACTAACGCAGCACCAATTAAAAACCATACACCATAGAGTTCATCCATGATTATCATCCTCTCAAATTTTATTTGACTTATGACTGCTTTGCCGGCAAACAAAAAAAGGCACTGAAAAAGAAACAGTTCATTTCTTTTTCAGCACCTTTGCTGTCTATGGTTACAGTATATACTAACTTTTTAAATTTGTCAAGTATTTTTTTAAAAAAAATAAAGTTTTTTTAGATTTTTTCTTCTGCAGCACAAATTCCGGCATTAATAAACGCAAATTCGATGGTTTATGATTTGTAGGGGCGACCATTGGTCGCCCGTTGCAGTTACCAAAATTTCATGCTGATAACCAATGATTTTCTGTACAGAAAACAAATATCGAACTTATTGTTTAACCATAATCCGGCAGGCGACCAATGGTCGCCCCTACAAAAATAATTCATCGAATTGGCGTTAATAATATCATTTCGCCGGAAATTTTCTGATGAATATATCATGTTTTTCTTATTCAGCATAAAAAATGCAGAGCATTATAACAAAATGCTCTGCAAATTTATATAAAAAGCAATACAATCCCGTCACATACCGAAAGCTATTCTGAGGGCATACCTGAAAAAAGCACAAAATAAAGTTTTTAAGCAGTCTGCCACTTCCGGCAGACCTGACGGCATTATGCTGCTTAATAATATTTTATGCTGAATTTCAGGAAATGCAACAAGGTAATTCAAGGCAATTTTATTTTTTCAGTTCTGCAATAACTTCAACTTCAACAAGTACATTTTTAGGCAGTGACTTTACAGCAACACAGCTTCTTGCAGGCTTGCCTGTAAAATATTTGCCGTATACCTGATTGAATGCATTGAAATCACTCATTTCAGCAAGAAAACAGGTAGTTTTAACCGCATATTCAAAGCCTGAACCGGCTTCTTCAAGAACTGCACCAAGGTTTTTCATAACCTGTTCAGTCTGACCTTCAATATCAGCAGTTTCAACCATATTACTTTCAGGGTTTATAGCTATCTGACCTGAGGTATATACTAAATCTCCGCTTACAATTGCCTGACTGTAAGGACCGAGGGCTTCAGGGGCATTTTTTGTATAGATTTTTTTAATCATAGTATATCATGACTCCTTTTTGCGTTTTTTAAAAATCATTCCTGACAGAGTTTAAGACCGGCATCTTCAAGAGCTTTTCTTATCTGGGCAATATGCTGATAATTCTTTGTTTCAAGGACTATTCTGAGGTAACAGCCGTTTACATCTGAACCTTCATTTGCTCTTTCATGATGTATTGAAATGACATTTCCGCCGAGGTCGGCAATAATATCAGAAACCTTTTTAAGCTGTCCCGGCTTATCGAGAAGTTCAATTTTAAGAGAACAGGTTCTGCCGGAAGTAAGCAGACCTCTTTTTATAACTCTTGAAAGTATAGTAACATCAATATTTCCTCCTGAAACAAGACATACAACTTTTTTGCCTTCAACAGGTATTTTATTGAACATAACAGCAGCAACTGAAACAGCTCCTGCACCTTCAGCAATAAGTTTCTGCTGTTCAATAAGAGCAAGTATTGCCGCAGAAATTTCGTCATCATTTACAGTAACAATATCATCAACATACTTGCTGCATATTTCAAATGTATGAGTACCCGGTTCTTTTACAGCAATGCCGTCAGCGATTGTTGAAACTGAATCGAGTTTAATTATTTTATTTTCATGTATTGAGTTGAACATACTCGGAGCACCTGTTGCCTGAACTCCATATACTTTTATATCCGGATTAAGACTTTTAAGAGCAAAGGCTACTCCTGAAATAAGACCGCCGCCGCCGACAGGAACAACTACTGCATCTGCATCAGGGAGCTGGTCGATTATTTCAAGACCTATAGTACCCTGACCTTCTATTACATATTCATCATCAAACGGATGAATAAATGTATAACCTTCTTTTTCCTGAAGCTCAAGAGCTTTTGCATAGGCATCATCATAAACACCGTCAACAAGACACACATCAGCACCATAATGCTTTGTAGCTTCAATTTTTGAAATAGGTGCACTATCCGGCAGACAAATCAGAGATTTGATATTATTTCTTGTAGCTGAAAGAGCAACTCCCTGAGCATGATTTCCGGCTGAACAGGCAATAACACCTCTTTGTTTTTCATCATCGCTGAGCTGTGAAATCTTATAGCAGGCACCACGGACTTTGAATGAGCCTGTTATCTGAAGATTTTCAGTTTTGAGAAAAACCTTGCATTTATCACTTATATTAGGTGCAAAAATCAGGTCTGTTTCCCTTATAATCGGTTTAAGCACATGTTTTGCATGATAAATTTTGTCAAGAGTAATCATAAAAAAATACACTTCCTTCTGATGCATAATAATAATAAAATGCTTCTGAAATTATTATACATCAGAAAATTATCTATGTCAATTACAATGATTAACAGGTTTTAATCTGCATATAATCCACCAAATGTTTAAAATAGGGGTTGAAAATCATTTAGATATATTGTATAATAATATTATGCAATCCGTTAAAATTTTATTGGATATAAACATCTGATTTCAGCCGTCAGACAGTACAGCATTCAGCCCGCTGTACTACCATATTGAAAAATTTTATGGGTTTCTTTAATTTATAATGGAGGAATTTTTAAAATGAAATTAAAATCATTGGTTTCACTGCTGACCGCAGGGGCAATGCTTTCAATTTATCCGGCGGCACTTCCTGAATACATATCCGATGTATCAGCAGCCGGTACAGTTGTAATTGATGCCTCAAAGGAATATCAGACAATAAGAGGATTCGGGGGAATAAATCACCCTGAATGGACAGGCTCAGATATGACAGATGCACAGAGAAAAACCGCATTTGGAAATGGTGATGATGAATTAGGACTTACTATACTGCGTATATTTGTAAATCCTGATAAAAATCAGTGGAATAAGGCACTTCCTACAGCTCAGTATGCTACAAAAATGGGAGTTACAGTTTTTGCCTCTCCATGGGAACCTCCTGCAAATCTTGCTGAATCCGGAGGAAGCAATGGAAAACTCCATATTCCGAAATCAAATTATGCTGCTTATGCACAGCATCTTAATGATTTTGGTACTTATATGAAAAATAACAATGTTGACCTTTATGCAATATCTGTTCAGAATGAGCCGGATTATGCTTCTGAATGGACATACTGGTCAACAGATGAAACTACAGACTTTATTGCAAATTATGGTGACAAGATAACAAGTACAAGACTTATGTCACCTGAATCCTTCCAGTATGCTCCTGAAAATGCTTCATGGGTGCCTGACGGCGGAAAGAAATTCTATAAAAAGATACTGAACAATCAGAAAGCTTTTGAAAACTGTGATGTGTTCGGCACTCATTTTTATGGTACGCAAAGAGCATGGATGGATTTTCCTGAACTCGAAAACTGCGGCAAGGAAATCTGGATGACAGAAGTATATGTTCCAAACAGCGACCAGGATTCTGCAAACCGTTATCCGGAAGCACTTGATGTTTCTGAAAATATCCACAATGCCATGGTTGTAGGAAATATGAGTGCTTACACATGGTGGTATATACGCAGACATTACGGTCTTATGACTGAAGACGGCAAAATTTCAAAGCGTGGCTACTGTATGGCACAGTATTCAAAATATGTGCGTCCGGGAGATGTACGAATTGAAGCTACTGAACAGCCTGCTGACAATGTTTATATATCAGCATACAAGGGCGATGACAATCAGATAAATATAGTTGCCATAAATAAAGGTTCAACAGGATATACTCAGGAATTTGAAATAGACAGCAGTAATATATCAGATGTTGACCGCTACAGAACATCTGCAAATGAAAATCTTGCTGCTACTCTTGATATGGAATACAGCGGAAACAGTTTCTTTGCACAGCTTCCTGCTGAAAGTGTATCAACATTTGTAGTAACTCTGTCAGACGGAACAGACAACACTGAACCTGATGAAAACGGATACTATTTCCATGATACATTTGAAGAAAATGAATGCAGCTGGGAACAGCGTGGTTCTGTAAAGCTTGATATGAGCGGAAGAAGTCCTTATGAGGGAACTAATGCACTGCTTATTTCTGAAAGAACAGCCGCATGGAACGGAGTTCAGAAAAAACTCGGTTCATCATTCAAAGCCGGAAACGAATACAGCTTCAGCGTTGATGTACTGTATCTTGACAGTGAAAATACATCTCAGAAATTTGCACTCACGCTCCAGTATAAAGATTCAGCCGGCGAAACAAAATATGCGAATATAGACACAAAAACAGCTGTAAAAGGAAAATATGTTCAGCTCTCAAATAAAAATTATAAAATTCCTGAAGGTGCATCAGATATTTATCTTGTAGTTGAAACTCTTGACGGCTCAGATAATTTCTATATTGATGAAGCTGTAGGAGCAGCTGCCGGTACTGTTATAAACGGCCCTGCTGAAATAAAATTCACTTATGGAGATGTAAATTCTGACGGAAATATCGACTGTTTTGATGTATCAGCTGCAAAATACGGCATGATTAAAGGTTTTTCAGGCAATATATCTGAATATGCCGCTGATGTAAATCAGAACGGTGCTGTTGATTCTGATGATATAAAACAGCTTAAAGCATATATCATGGGTCAGATATCTGAATTTAAAATTTCAGAAACTGAAAAATCAGCTGTTACACCTGCTGAATATATGAAAAAAGTAAGTGCTTCAATCACTGAAAATGAAGCAGCCGGTTCAACTGATGAAAAATCAGGCGTATCATATGGCACATTTGAAAAAAAAACTTTCTATTCTGATGTATGCGGAAGAAACAAAAATATCAATGTTCTTCTTCCGGCAGGATATTCACAGTCAAAGAAATATCCCGTACTTTATGCTCTCCACGGATACTGGGGAAATGAAGATTCACTGCTTGATGCAGGAGATGCTTCTCTCAGACTCAGACAGATAATAGGCAATGCCATAGCTTCAGGTGATGCAGAAGATATGATAGTTGTATTCCCTGATATCTATGCAAGTGCAACACAGGATAAATGTGACGGTCTTAATGATAAAAACAATGCAGCTTATGACAACTTCATAAATGTTCTTACAAAGGAAATCATGCCTTATATGGAACAGAATTATTCAATTAAAACCGGCAGAGACAATACTGCAATCACCGGATTTTCAATGGGTGGCAGAGAATCTCTTTATATAGGTTTTTCAAGACCTGATTTATTCGGATATGTTGGAGCTATGTGTCCTGCACCCGGTCTTACAACAGACCTGATAAAATCAGAAAATCTTAAATTCAGCAATACTGAACCGTATCTCCTTATGGTAAGTGCCGGTTCAGATGACCAGGTAGTATTTTCAACTCCGTCAGGATATAATGACAATCTCAACTCAAACAATGTAAATCATATATGGCATTATGTAACCGGCGGCGACCATGGAGGAAAAACAATACGTCCTCATATGTACAATTTTGTACGTTCAATTTTCAAGGCATAAAATAAGAACATCAGCAGTAAATTTATACTGCTGATGCTTTTTTATTTATTCTGATTATTTTTTCTGAATGCCATATATCCCTCAAGGATTATAACAGCTGCTACCGCATCGACAACATCTTTTCTTTTTTTGCCCCGTGTATTGGTCTGATTGAGATAATTATGAGCTGAAACAGTAGTGCATCTTTCGTCCCATAATTTAACCGGAATACCAGTAAGTTCGCCGAGTTTTTCAGCAAAAAGGCTGCATTTTTCAGCTCTTTCCCCGATAGTCCCGTTCATATTCTTAGGATATCCGACAACTATTTCATCAGCTTTGTTTTCTGCTGCCGACTGAGCAGTTTTTTTTATGCATTCATTGAAATTACGTTCATGTATTACTCCAAGAGGAGAGGCAAGCATTTCTGATTTATCGCATATAGCAAGACCTGTTCTTGCATCTCCGAAATCCACAGCCATTATTTTCATATTACAATCACCATGGCTGAACTGAACCGATTATATCATTTATATCTGATATTCCCTTGCTGTCAAGGAAATCATTGATACCTTTGATAATCTTAACAGGAGCATAAGGGTCTGTAAATATGGCTGCTCCGACCTGAACAGCAGACGCTCCTGCCATCATCATTTCAACAGCATCTTTTCCGGAGCTTATACCGCCCATACCGATAACAGGAATTTTAACAGCATTTGCAGTCTGCCATACCATTCGTACAGCTACCGGAAATACCGCAGGGCCTGACATTCCGCCGACATTATTTTTAAGAACTGGTCTGCGTGTATTGATATCTATACGCATTCCGAGAATAGTGTTTATAAGTGAAACTGCATCAGCACCTTCTGCTTCAACAGCTTTAGCTATATCAGTAATGCTTGTAACATTAGGTGAAAGTTTTACTATAAGAGGCTTTGATGTTGCTTTTCTTACCTTTGAGGTAATTTCAGCAGCACTTGTACATGATGTACCGAATGCAGCACCTCCCTGTTTTACGTTAGGACATGATATATTAAGTTCAATCATATGAACATCTGTATTATCAAGTTTTTCAGCAATTTCAACGCATTCATCAATTGTTGAGCCTGCAATGTTTGCAAGTATAACAGTATCCTTTGTCATAAGATACGGGAGTTCAGTACTTATAAACTTATCTATTCCGGGATTTTGGAGTCCTACAGAATTGAGCATTCCTGAAGGAGTTTCAGCAATTCTTGGAGACGGATTGCCGTTTCTTTTGGTAATAGTTGTACCTTTTGTAGCTATTCCGCCGAGTTCTGAGAGCGGAAAAAGTTCTTCATATTCCCTGCCATAGCCGAATACGCCGGAGGCAGGAATAACAGGATTTTTAAATTCAACACCTGCGATTTTAACAGATAAATCAGCCATTTACCAGATAACCTCCTTTGAATTGAATACAGGACCGTTTTTGCAGACATGGGCGAAATGTTCAGAACCATCATCCTGTCTGGTTTTGCAGGCACATACAAGACAAGCTCCTATACCGCAGCCCATACGTTCTTCAAGTGATATCTGACATAAAATATTATTTTCTTCAGCAAGTTTTGAAACTGCCCTGAGCATAGGAGTCGGGCCGCAGGCATATATACAGTCAATTCCGCCTTTTTTTATCTGTTCAGCAAGAGGTTCTGTAACGAGTCCATGATGCCCCATACTTCCGTCATCAGTGCATATAACTGTTTTTGCACCTGTTTTTCTGAAATCATTTTCAAGTATAACAGCAGACGCATTTCTGAAACCATTTACTGCAACAGCCTTTTCTCCATAAAATTCAGCAAGCGGAAGCATAGGAGGAGTACCTATTCCGCCGCCTATCAGCATAACCTTTTTATAGTTTTCATCAAGTGAAAAGCCGTGACCGAGAGGAGCAAGCATATCAATAAGTTCATTTTCATTAAGCTTTGCTATTTTTTCAGTACCTTCTCCCCTTACTTCAAATACTATTCTGAGAGTACCATTTTTTCTGTCGATACCGCATATTGAAATAGGTCTGCGGAGAGTAAAGCCGTCCGGAAGAATATGAACGAACTGTCCTGCCTGAGCGATTTCAGCGATTTCCGGACATTCTATTATAAAGCTGTAAATCTGGGCGGCAATTGCTTTTTTTTCAGCGATTCTGTATCTGCCCTGTTTATATTTCATAAGCATTTCCTTTCCAGGTCATTTCTTACCTGCATAAGCGTAAATCCAAGCAGATTCTGACCTGACCATTTTTTCATATTAAACCTGTTTTCATCTTTCATTGAAAGACCGATTCCCCATATTTTATCATTGACGGCACATTCAGCAAGGATATGAGGTGAAGTTTCAAGCAATTGTTTTTTAAGGGATTCATTCTGAGAAAATTTCTGAATCAATCCTTTATAAATGACAATCTGTCTTACACCGTTCCATAAAACATCATTATAATTTCTAACGGCACGTCCAAGACTCTTGACAGTAGCCGCATCAGATAATTTCAGAATCTGGGCAGCAATTTCCATATCATTAAAAAGAACTGCTTTTTCATACATCATATACTGCTCCATTGACACAAATTCTATATTGTCAATTTTGAATGAAGATTCAAACCAGTTACTTAAATAGCCGTTTTCTTCCTGCGGATTATGAAAACATATTATATTTCTCATGAAAATCTCCTTAATTCAAATATCAGGCGGAAAATATATTCCGCCTGAATAAAGGATTTTATTTAAATTTCTGTGATATCAACGAGTTCAACATCACCGATTCTGCGTTTTGACATAAGCACATTTGCAAGAGCTTTTGCAGTATCTATCGCTGTAAGTGAACATATTGAACGTTCAACTGATTTTCTGCGGAGTTTTACGCTGTCACGGGCAGGCATTCTTCCCTTTGCAGATGTTGATATAACGTAATGAATCTTACCGCTTTCAAGGAGTGAAATAACGCTCTGCTGGTCACCGTTTTCCGGTTCTGATATTTTGCGTACACAGTTTGTTGCAATCATATTCTTATTAAGAACGCTTGCAGTACCGCTTGTACCATAGAGTTCAAATCCCATCTGAGAGAATTTGTCTGCAATCGGGATTATTTCCTGTTTATCAGAATCTCTTACTGAAATAAGCACACCGCCTTCAATTTTAAGGTCATATCCCGCAGCAGTAAGACCTTTGAGAAGTGCATCTTCAAATGTTTTTGCAATACCAAGGCATTCACCTGTTGATTTCATTTCAGGGCCGAGCATTGTATCAACATCATGAAGCTTTTCAAAGCTGAATACAGGAACCTTTACAGCGATATATTCGCCTTCCGGATAAAGACCTGTACCATAGCCCTGTTCTGCAAGAGTTTCACCGAGCATAAGCTTTGTAGCGATATCAACCATAGGTATTCCGGTAACCTTGCTTATATAAGGAACTGTTCTTGATGAACGTGGATTTACTTCAATAACATAAACTTCATTGTTGTAAACAACATACTGAATATTTACAAGACCGATAACATTGAGTTCAAGAGCAAGTTTTTTAGTATATTCGATAATAGTTTCCCTTACTCTCTTTGAAAGAGTCTGAGCCGGATAAACTGAAATTGAATCTCCTGAATGAACGCCTGCACGTTCGATATGCTCCATGATACCCGGAATAAGGAAATCCTTGCCGTCACATATAGCATCAACTTCAACTTCAGTACCCATCATATATTTATCAATAAGAACCGGATTTTCAATCATAGTTCTTGTAATGATACCCATATATTCTATTACATCTTTTTCTGAATGAGCGATTATCATATTCTGACCGCCGAGAACGTATGACGGACGAAGAAGTACAGGATATCCGAGCTTGTCAGCAACTTCAACGGCTTCTTCAGTAGTCATTACTGTAAAGCCTTCCGGACGTGGTATACCGCATTTTTCAAGGAGTTCATCAAAGCGTTCCCTGTCTTCAGCGGCATCAATGCTGTCAGCTGATGTGCCGAGGATATTTACTCCCATATCAGCAAGATGACGTGTAAGTTTTATAGCAGTCTGTCCGCCGAACTGAACTACAACTCCATAAGGTTTTTCTGTTTCAATTATTGATTCAACGTCTTCCTTTGTAAGAGGGTCAAAATAGAGTCTGTCGCCTGTATCGAAGTCAGTGGAAACAGTTTCAGGGTTGTTGTTGCAGATAATTGCTTCATAACCGGCTTCCTTGAGCGACCATACACAATGTACTGAACAGTAGTCAAATTCGATACCCTGACCTATTCTTATAGGGCCTGAACCGAATACTATAATTTTCTTTTTGCCTGTATTGGTTCTCTCGATAAACTGTTCAGCTTCATTTTCTGAATCATATGTTGAATAGAAGTAAGGAGTTTCAGCCTTGAATTCTCCGGCACAGGTATCAACCATTTTGAAAACGGCTCTTTTTCTTTCAGGGCATTTCTGACCTGACATTCTTTCAATAGTTGTATCAAGATAGCCATAACGCTTTGCAGTTTCATATTTTTCAACAGTAAGTTCACCGTCAGCAAGCCATCTTTCAAGATTTACAAGATTCATAAGCTTATTTAAGAACCATTCATCAATCATAGTCATTTCATGAAGTTTTTCAACTGTTATGCCACGTTTGAGAGCTTCATATACCTGGAATGAACGTTCATCATCAACTGTTTTAAGCTTTTCGAGCAGTTCTTCAGTTGAAAGGCTTTCAAGCTTTTTGAGGTTCATTGAATCAATACCGAGTTCAATTGAACGTACAGCCTTCATCATAGCCTGTTCAAAACTTGTACCGATAGCCATTACTTCTCCAGTAGCTTTCATCTGAGTACCGAGAGTTCTTTTTGCATATACGAATTTATCAAAAGCCCATTTCGGGAACTTGATTACAACATAGTCAAGAGCCGGTTCAAAACAAGCATATGTTTTGCCTGTAACCTGATTTATGATTTCATCAAGAGTATATCCGATAGCAATTCTTGTAGCAACCTTTGCGATTGGGTAACCGGTAGCCTTTGAAGCAAGAGCGGAAGAACGTGAAACTCTTGGATTTACTTCGATAACTGCATATTCAAAGCTTTCAGGGTGGAGGGCAAACTGACAGTTGCAGCCGCCTTCAACTTTAAGTTCTGAGATTATATTTATAGCGGCAGTTCTGAGCATCTGATATTCTCTGTCTGTAAGAGTTACTGCCGGAGCGATAACTATACTGTCGCCTGTATGAATACCAACAGGGTCAAAGTTTTCCATTGAACATACGGTAATTACATTGCCTTTTCTGTCACGGATAACTTCAAATTCGATTTCTTTCCAGCCGCTTATACATTTTTCAACAAGTATCTGAGTGATAGGAGAAAGTCTGAGACCATTTTTAGCAATGTCACGGAGTTCCTCTTCATTATTTGCAATACCGCCGCCTGTGCCGCCGAGAGTAAATGCCGGACGCACGATAACAGGATAATCAATAACCTTTGCAAAATCAACAGCATCTTCAATAGTTTCAACTACCTTTGAAGGTATGCATGGTTCGCCGATTTTTTCCATTGTATCCTTGAAAGCCTGTCTGTCCTCAGCCTTATGGATTGTAAGAGGGTCAGCACCAAGCAGTTTTACATTATGACTGTCAAGGAAGCCTTCTTCAGCAAGCTGCATTGAAAGAGTAAGACCAGTCTGACCGCCGAGAGTTGAAAGAACGCTGTCAGGTTTTTCAATTTCTATAACTCTTTTTACAACATCAAGAGTAAGCGGTTCAATATAGATTTTATCAGCCATGGCCTTATCAGTCATAATTGTTGCAGGATTTGAGTTGATAAGAACAACTTCAAGTCCTTCCTGTTTCAGTGCCCTGCAAGCCTGAGTTCCGGCATAGTCAAATTCAGCAGCCTGACCTATTACAATAGGGCCTGAACCGATAACAAGTACTTTTTTTATATCATTTCTCAAAGGCATTTTATTTACCCTCCATCATATCAATAAACTCATCAAACAAATATGCGGTATCGAGAGGCCCTCCATGAGCTTCCGGATGGAACTGCACTGTAAATGCTTTAATATCCTTGTAACGCACGCCTTCGCAGGTATGGTCATTTGCATTGAAATGTGAAACTTCAGCGATACTGCTGTCAATGCTGTCTGAAACAACGGCATAGCCATGGTTCTGGCTTGTAACAAAAGTTCTGTCAAGAGCAACATCTATAACAGGCTGATTAGCACCTCTGTGACCGTATTTAAGCTTTTCAGTCTTTGCACCATGAGCAAGAGCCATAAGCTGATGACCCATGCATATACCAAATATCGGTATACCAAGCTTTGCGATTTCATTGATATTCTTTATAACATCAACATTATCGGCAGGGTCGCCAGGGCCGTTTGAAAGCATAATTCCGTCAGGAGCAAGATTTTTCATAGTCTGTGCATCTGTATCATGAGGAACTACTATAACATTACAGCCACGCTTTACAAGTTCATTTCTGATATTGAACTTATAGCCAAGGTCTATAAGGGCAACTGTAAACTTTGCATTTTCAGCATTATAGCGTTTTATTTCCTTAACAGAAGTATTCTTTACTGCATCAATGATTTTATAAGCTCTCACTTTTTCAAGGAGTTCATCTTTTTTGTCATAAACATTTTCAGTAGTGATAACTCCGTTCATGACACCGTATTCACGGATTTTTCTTGTAAGTGAACGTGTATCTATTGAATGCAGACCGATGATATTCTGTTTTTTAAGAAAAGCATCAATATCTCCCTGCATACGGAAATTTGAAGGAGCATTGCACCATTCACGGACAATATATCCGCTTACATATGATTTTTCAGATTCAAAATCCTCATCATTCACGCCATAGTTTCCGATAAGCGGAAATGTCTGGGTAACTATCTGACCATAATAGCTCGGGTCAGTAAGAGTTTCCTGATATCCGGTCATACCTGTTGTAAAAACAACTTCTCCGAAAGCAGTTCCCTTCACACCGAATGAGCGGCCTTCAAAGACCGTACCGTCAGAAAGAAGGAGATATGCTTTTTCTCCCATATTAAATAATTCCATCAAATCATTCCTCACATTTTAAAAATCACATTCTGATATTGCTGTTTCAACGTATGCCCTGCCGTCTTTCACCATATATTTCACATTTGCAGGGATATCATAATAAACGCTTTCCCAGACATAGTCGGCAGGTTCTGCCTTTTCGATATATTCAACAAGTTCCTTTGTTGCCTGTTTGTAGTCATCAATATACTCATCTTCAAGATTTTCATCAGGAACTGAAACTGACGGGCCGCCCGGGCCATGATAAACTTCAATGCAGAACTGTCTGCCGTTATCAGCTTCAGCTATTATCTGATAACCGTACATATTTTCCCAGTCATCGGACATATTGCCTGAATCACCGAAAAGTGCAATCATTTTTCCAAGAAAAAGAGCATATATCTGTTCTGAACCCCCACTATTATATATCCAGTTTCCGCAGAGCGGCATTTTATCAATTATTTCCTTGTCGTCCTCAACTGAGGCTTTTCTGAATTTATACATAAACGCCTCCTTAAATTTTTATTATTTAAGATTGATATATGAAGTAATATCATCTCTCATGCGTTCAGCTTCACGTCTTGCAGCCTTTGCAAATTCAGTATCAGGACAGCCTTCCTTTTTATATGCACACATGATAGCTCTTGATGAGTTTACAATCGCACCAAGACCATTTTCATCGAATGCACCAGCAATACCTTCTGCACCGCCGCCCTGAGCACCATATCCCGGAACGAGAAACATAGTATGTTTAAGTTCATTTCTGAGTTCTGAAAGCTGCTGCGGATAAGTAGCTCCTACAACAGCACCTACTGAAGAATATCCGTATTTTCCAATCTGACTGCTTCCCCAGTTTTCACACATATCGCCCATTACTCTGTAAAGCGGAACATCGCCCATAAGTCTGTCCTGAAGTTCTCCGCTTGACTTGTTGGAGGTTTTTACAAGCACAAAAATACCCTTATCTTTTTCTTCACAGATTTTAAGGAGCGGTGAAATTCCGTCAGTTCCAAGATATCCGTTTACTGTAAGGGCATCAGCACCGAAAGGTTCTATTTCGTTGTCACCGACTTTTACAGCACCGAGATGTGCAGTTGTATATGCTTCCATAGTAGCACCGATATCATTTCTTTTGCCGTCAGTTATGACATACATACCTTTCAGCTTGGCATATTTAATTGTTTTTTCAAGAGTTTTCATACCGAAATATCCGTACATTTCATAATAAGCCGCCTGAGGCTTGATAGCCGGAACTATATCATATATTTCATCGATAATAGCCTGATTGAATTTAAATATTGCCTTTGCAGCAGCCTTGAGGGTTTCTCCGTCCTGAAGGAAATATTTGCTTTTTATGAAATCCGGAACATATTCAAGTTTCGGGTCAAGACCTGCAACGGCAGGATTTTTCATCTGTATGATTTTATCAATAAGTCTGTCAAAAGACATAACAACACGCTCCTAAGTTATATTTCGGAATATATGATATTTCCGTTTGAGATGGTCATAACAGGTTTTCCTTTAAGAGTCATGCCCTTGAACACTGTATTATGTGATTTTGAATGCAGTTTTGAAGGGTCAACTATCCATTCTTTATTAAGGTCAGCCAGTACGATATTTGCAGGGAATCCGGTTTTTATCTTCTCTACCGGAAGATTAAGCAGTTTTCTCGGATTTACCGACATAAGCTCGACTATTCTTTCAAGCGGAACAGTATCTGTATGATAAAGAGCTGTAAGAACGGCAGCAAGAGACGTTTCAAGACCTACAACGCCATTAGGGGCTTCTCTGAAATTTTCCTTTTCTTCCGGAGCATGAGGAGCATGGTCAGTAACAATGCAGTCCACAGTTCCGTCAATAATTCCCTGAAGCACGGCTTCTCTGTCGGATTCTTCCCTGAGAGGCGGATTCATTCGGTAATCAGCATCTCTTGTCATAAGTTTTTCATGAGTCAGCATAAAATAATGCGGACAGGTTTCACAGGTTACCTTAACTCCCTTATGCTTTGCATAGCGGATTATATCAATACTTCCGGCAGTGCTTACATGAGCAATATGGACTCTTGAATTAACTGAATTTGCAAGAATTATCTCCCTTGCAGTAATAGTGTCTTCTGAAGCTCTGTCCATACCGGGAACGCCGAGGAGTTCAGATACAGCACCTTTATGCATAATGCCCTTGTTGATGATTTTAAGGTCTTCGCAGTGAGATATTACAAGCATATCATTTTCGTCAGCCTTTTCAAGAGCTCTTCTCATGATTTCAGCATTTTTCACAGGTTTTCCGTCATCTGAAAGAGCAACTGCACCGGCACGTTTAAGCATTTTATAGTCACAGAGTTCATCGCCCTTCATTTTTTTGGTGATACAGCCCACAGGATATACTCTGACACCAGTATTTCTGGCTTTTGTGGTTATATAGTTGATAGTATCGACATTATCTATCGCAGGCTTTGTGTTCGGCATACAGGCAACCGCTGTAAAACCTCCGGCTGCGGCAGCTGAAGCACCTGTAACTATATCCTCCTTATAGGTAAATCCGGGGTCACGGAAATGGACATGCATATCCATAAGTGCAGGCATAGCAGTAAGTCCTTTTGCATCAATGACTTTGACATCATTGTTTTCAGGGGAAATATTTTCGGCAATTTCACATATAAGCCCGTTTTTGATATAGATATCAGCAGTTTTATGAACACCAATATCAACAATATCAACATTTTTTATTAAAATACCAGTTATTCTCATAATACCTCCTCCGGTACAAAAATAGCAGCATTATCAGTGCCGTCAAGTTCTCTTACCATAACCTTTACAGTTTCATTTCTGGAAGTGGGAACATTTTTACCGACATAATCAGGTCTTACGGGGATTTCCCTGTGACCTCTGTCCACGAGAACGGCAAGCTGTATTGAACATGGTCTGCCGCGTTCAATGACTGCATCGATTGCAGCACGGGTACTTCTGCCGGTATAGATGACATCATCAACTATAATTACTTTTTTATTTTCAATACTGAAATTTATATCTGTTCTTGTATTCAGTTCTGAAAATGGCTGAGATTTCAAATCATCTCTGTATGGTGTGATATCAAGACTTCCAAGATTGACTGAAATTTTTTCGAGTTCAGCAATTTTTTCAGCGATACGGCGTGCAATGATGACTCCCCGTGAAAAAATGCCGATAATACACAAATTCTCAGCACCTTTATTACGTTCAAGTATTTCATATGTTATTCTTGTAATGGCACGGTTCATAGCATTTTCATCCATAATCACTGCTTTAAGCTTCAATATTCTGCACCTCCGTTCAGCAGACTGCAATAATAAAAAATACCTGTCCGCAGAAGGCAGACAGGTATAATTACAGTATCATATAAAAACATACAGCTATACTATAAAAACATAAATAATACCTTGTCAACCTCTCCGGATTAACTTAAAGGATTTTTCTTATCTTTCATTATAACATGATAAAAGTAATTTGTCCAGTAAAAAAAGCAATTTTTTTAAATTATTTTCTGAAAACAGCAGCTTTTATTGTTTTGCCCATTTCTGTAAACATAATTTCATGCTCTGTGACAATATTGTCAGGAAGGTTTTCAGCATGGAGGTCATATGTTCTGAAAAGCTCGGTAAATCCGCATTCATTGAAGTATTCAAATGATTCATCAAAGAGCATATCATCATCAGTTTTAAAATGGATTTCTCCGCCGTCAGCAAGAAATTTTCTGTACTGCATAAGCTGTCTTGAATGGGTAAGACGGCGTTTTTTATGTTTTGCTCTCGGCCATGGATTGCAGAAATTTATGTATATACGGTCAATACTGTCATTTTCTCCGAATACATTTTCAATTCTTTCAATATTCTGGCACATTATGAGTATATTGTCCGCAGGAATATTTTTTTCATTGTAGGCAGCTTCAAGTTTACGTTTTGCGAGTCCGAGCATTTCACTTTTTATATCTGCCGCAATAAAATTTATATCAGGGTTAGCCGGTGCAATCTGTGAAATAAATCCGCCTTTTCCGCAGCCGAGTTCCATATATACAGGCTTTGAATTATCCTTAAAAGCGGTATTCCATCTGTTTTTAAGCTCTTCAGGCTTCTGGACGCAGAAAGGACAGGCTTCAAGTTCTGGCTTTGCCCATGGTTTTCTTCTTATTCTCATAAATAAATCCACCTTTTTATTTTTAATAACGCCAATTCGATGATTATCATTTGTAGGGGCGACCATTGGTCGCCCGCTCGGTTTACAGTATGCCACAACGGGCGACCAATGGTCGCCCCTACAGATTATGAAGAAAATTTCTTATTTTCAATTACAAAATTTTAATATCGAATTTCCGTTTAATACTTATTATTCTATCATAAAAAGCCGATATTGGCAAATAAAAAAGCAGCCATTATATAAAATGACTGCTTTTATAATATAAAAATATATTATTCAAGTGAATCAATAACCTTGATAAGGTACTTTTTAAGCTGTCCCAAGTCTTTGAGGTCAATTTTTCCGTCTTTGATAATATCGGCATTTGCTATCTGCTGAGCGTCAAGGTCAGTAAGCTTTACTATGTACTGATTAAGCAGAGTTACATCTCTTACATCTATATCTCCGTCACCTGTAATATCGCCGATAAGTGTTGGCTTTACATCTCCGCCTGAAGTAACATCTGATGATGAAACAGCAGCCTTTGATGTTGTTGTAACCATAGTTGTAACCGCAGGAGCTGTTGTAACTTCAGGTGTTTTTGTAGTTGTGGTTGCAGATGATGAACCATCTGTATATACCTTTATTGAATCTATTGTGAATGTTCCGCAGTCTATCCACCAGATTCCCCATTTAAGTTCTCCGCCGTAGCCGTACTGGATAATCTTTGATGTAGCTGAATCAACATTCCATGTTATTGTTCCTGATGTACCTGAAATTTTCTGCTCCATCTCATCTGTCTGTGTCCAGTAATCAGGTGATACTGTTGTTGATGTTCCGAATGCTCCCTGCCACTTGCCTATTGCCTTTGAAGCTGAAATATTTATTTCTACCTTTGTAACCTTTTCATTTGCAGGTATTCCGAATTCTGACCATTCCCAGCCTATCATCCTGTCATCTTCAGGCAGTTTTGAATAATCAACTGTCTGGTTCGGTGTGATTGTGTATGTACTTGATGCAGCTGACGCTGTAATAATGGCTGATGACGGGTCATTCATAACTGCATAAGGTACGGCTGCTGAGGTTAAAAGCATTGCAGCACTCAGCATAACGGCTTTCACACATGAAAAATGGCTTCTCATAATTAACAACTTCCCTTCTATTTTTTCACAATTATATCTGCTGTTTTTACATCAACAGCTTTTTTGAGTTCATTGAAATTCATCTCAATCTGATAACCGATTTTTCCGGCACTGAAAAAAATAGTTTCAAAATCCGGAGCAGTTTTATGGATAACGGTTACAAACTGTTTTTTCATACCTATCGGAGAACAGCCTCCGTGTATATATCCTGTAACAGGCAGCAAATCCTTTGATTTTATCATTGAAACTGCTTTTTCATTCACACAGGCAGCAGCTTTCCTAAGGTCAAGTTCTTCCTTTACAGGCACCATAAATACATAATAAGTTCCGTTTTTAGCGGAAGTCACAAGAGTTTTGAAAACGCATTCCGGATTCTGTCCGAGAGCTTCAGCAACTTCAGTTCCGCTGACTGCATCTGTATCAGTATAGCAATGAAATTCATAATCAAGTCCGAGCTTGTCGAGTATACGCATAACATTGGTTTTTTCGTGTTTTTTCATAACTGCCTCATTTTATATATAATATATAATTTGTTTTAACATCATTAAATAAATTGTATCATATTGTATAATTAAAGTCAATATTATAGTTTACAAATTTAATAGTACAAAATAGTGTTTATGCACAATAAATGCAAAGATAAAGCATAAAAAACGGTCAGGCTTTAAAAAAAGTCCGACCGTAAAATTGTATTGTAACTCATGAAGGATTTTCAAGTTTTCTGATAAGATTTTCTGACAATGAATTGATTTTTTCAAAATCGAGTGCATCTACATAATAAGTTTCAAGCTGATTATGTATGTCAAGAGCAGTATCAATTGTTTTTGAAGTTTCCTTTATGAGTTCTGAAACAGCCTTTTTATTGAAACTGATTCTGTTTTTAAATGTATCAAGTATTTCCTTGTCATAGAATCTTGCAAAATTTATCTGATTATCCGATGAAAGATTAAGCTTGTTTATAAAGCTGTCAGTCAGGAAAGCGAGCTTCAGTTCAGGAATGAGAATATGTTCAAAAGTAAATCCGAATATCAGAGTAAATTCGCTTACTGTGACATCATAGCCTTTTTCCTTTGCATAATCAGCAATTCCTCTGAGCAGATAATCGCTTCCGGCAAAATAATTGTCCTTGAGTACAAAAATATTGTAGTCATCATCAATATTATGAGTTATATATCCGTCAGATGTAAGGGCAGAAAGCTGTTTATACTCAGTTTTTCCGGCTTCTCTGTCAGAGTTTTTCGGGAAAAGCTTACGGCAGAGTCTTTCCTTATATGCAGAAAGCTTGCTGTATTCAAGACTTTTTTCGGCGGCAGTAAATATATCACTGTTTATCTGTGAAAGAGCCTTTGCATATCTTGCGGCTTTTTTATGGCAGGCTGCATTTTCATCAAAAAAGTATTTTACCGCATTTTCATGTTTCTGAAGCTGATTTTTATCCCAGAATTCACCAAGATTGATTATTTCCTGTGAAACAGCCGGATAAACAGGGTCAAATACATGAGGAGCAGTCCCGTCAACAACTATGAATTTTTTATCATTTACAACAACAGCGTCCAGAGATTTCATATCAGATGAGCAAAAATATTTTTCAGCATCATATTCAGAAAAATGTTCTGCAATTTTTTTCATAAGAGTTGATTTTCCAGTTCCGGGACCGCCCTTGAGGATATATGTGTAATAACCGTCTTTTCCGATTATATTTCTGAATTTTGAATAAAATCCTTCAGCAGAAACGCCTCCGAGAAAATAATTCTGAATTTTCATAATAAAACAGCCTCCGTAATGCAGATTTATTAAAATAATATGCTGTTATCCGAATTTATGTTAATTTATTTGTCAATTTTCATCATCGGTCTTTGATTTACCTCGCATACAAAGCCGTTTTTCTCATAAAATCCTGTTTTTTCGATATCGCATACAAGAACTTTTCTGTAAAAACTGCTGTAGCGTCTGAGCATTATTGAAACTATTGTTTTTCCGACTCCCTGCCCTCTGTACGCCTTATCAATCAGCAGATACGGGAAAAATACATTCATATCACCATCTGAAACAGCTGTCATTATTCCGATGAATTTTTCATCGTCCCATGCAGATATCACTGTTTCAGAATGTGAAACCGCATTGAAAAGCTTTTCAGGATAATCGGCAGATTCCCAGTCTGCTGACTTGAAAAGCTTATATATCTGATTCTTTGAGAAATTTCTCTCATTTGTATAAAAAATCATTATCGTTTCCCCTTTCAGAAAAATATGATGATAATATGATTTCCCTTTATTTATAATATATGCTTTATCAATGGTCTGGTGTAGGATTATTATAAAAAATTTATAAAAAAATCAGATTTTTAATAATTGCATTTGATGAAAATCTGATATATAATAAATATCAGGAAAACATAAATCAGGAGGTTTTCAATATGGAAGGAAAATTCATAAATTATTATTCAAGAAAAATCAACTACTATGAAACTGATGCAATGAAAATCGTTCATCATTCAAATTATATACGCTGGTTTGAGGAGGCAAGAATTGATTTCCTCGAAAAAGCCGGTTATCCTTACAGCAGAATGGAGGAAAACGGAATAATGATTCCGGTTCTTTCCGCATCATGCCAGTATAAAAATGCTATGCATTACGGTCAGATTTTCAGAATTGAATCCCAGCTTACTGCTTTCGGCGGAGCAAAATTCTCTGTTGAATATGAAGTTTATGACAATGATACAAATACTCTCTGCGTAACCGGAAATACTTCTCACTGCTTTGTTAATATGGATTTCAGACCTGTAAGAATAAAAAGAGATTTCCCTGAAATTTTCAACGCATTCAATGACAGATTTGAATTCAGATAAGGATTGATTTTAGTATGTTATTATGGTATAATATTCATGATAATTAAAAAGGAGTTTTATAAAAATGCTTGAAGTAAAAAATCTGACATTCAAAGTCAATGAAAACGGTACTGAAAGATATATTGTAAATGATGTGAATTTCAGCCTTGCAGACGGTGAAATGCTTGTTGTTACAGGTCCTAACGGCGGCGGAAAATCATCTCTTGCAAAGCTTCTCATGGGCATAGAAAAAGCACAGAGCGGCAGCATTATACTTGATGGTCAGGATATCAGCAGCTTTGATATCGACCACAGGGCAAGAGCCGGCATAGGATTCGCATTCCAGCAGCCGCCAAGATTTAAAGGAATGACTGTTTCAAAACTTATCTCTCTTGCTTCCGGAAAACCATTGCCGGAGGAGGTATGCTGCAATCTGCTCAGTAAAGTCGGACTCTGTGCAAGGGAATACCTTAACCGTGAAGTGGATTCAACTCTTTCAGGCGGAGAAATGAAAAGAATAGAAATTGCCACCGTTCTTGCCGGAAATCATAAACTCTGCATATTCGATGAACCTGAAGCCGGTATCGATTTATGGAGCTTTTCAATGCTTGTCAAGGAATTTGAAGAGCTTCACAGACTCAAAAATCAGTCACTCATTCTTATTTCCCATCAGGAGAGAATCATTAAAATGGCTGACAGAATAATGATTATTGAAAACGGTAAAATTTCAGCCTATGGTTCAAAAGATGAAATACTGCCGGTTCTTCTCAGCGATGAAACCGGATGCAGATGCCTTAATAACAATCCAAATAACTGATAAGGAGAAATCATAATGACAATATTAGACAGTACTACTGAAAAAATATTAAAACAGATAGACTCTTTCGGATTCAGTCAGACCGGTGCTTTCAATCTCAGATACAACGGAACTGCTCTCTGCCACGGCGACAGCGAACATATAAAAATTGTAAGGAAAACTGATAAGCCCGGCATTGATATATATATAGACGGAAAAACAAAGGGTGAACAGGTTCATATACCTGTAGTTCTTGATGCCTCCGGAATGATGGATTTGGTATACAACGACTTTTTCGTTGAGGACGGTGCTGATGTAACAATAGTTGCAGGCTGCGGAATACACAACAGCGGCTGCAATGAAAGCAGACATGACGGCGTTCATACTTTCCATGTCGGAAAAAATGCCAATGTAAGATATGAAGAAAAACATTACGGTGAAGGCGAAGGTACAGGTGCAAGAGTACTCAATCCTGTAACAAATATAATTCTCGGAGAAAATTCTGTATTCACACTTGATACTGAACAGATAAGAGGCGTTGATTCAACTATAAGAAAAACTACTGTTGATATGGGCGAAAAATCAAAGCTTTTTGTAATTGAAAGACTTATGACTCATGACAGTCAGGCTGCTGAATCCGATATGGATATAAATCTCAACGGAAACGGCAGTTCTGCTCAGATAACTTCACGTTCAGTCGCAAAAGGTCATTCAAAACAGGTTTTCCATCCTAAAGCTGTCGGAAACTGTGAATGCCATGCACATATACAGTGCGATTCAATCATTATGGATAAGGCTGAAGTCTGTTCAATTCCTGAAATCAATGCAAAACATCTTGATGCGGCAATAATCCATGAAGCTGCAATCGGCAGAATAAATAATGAACAGCTCCTCAAACTCCGTTCACTCGGCATGACAGCGGAAGAAGCTGAACAAGTAATCGTTGAAGCATTTCTTAATTAACGCAAATTCGACAGTAAAATTTTATGATTAAAAACAATAAATTTTTCGTTTATTCTGTAGGGGCGANNGGGCGACCATTGGTCGCCCGACGGATTATGTTAAACAATAGGTTCGATATTTATTTTCTGTATAGAAAATCATTGGTCAACAGATTAAATTCCGGTAAAACCAATGGGCGGATATTTTACAGATTACAGGCGGCAATTTGCTGCTCGCCCCTACAAATAACAATCATCAAATTGGCGTTAAAACAAACGGGCGACCAATGGTCGCCCCTACAAATATAAGAATCTATATTTCCAATAAATTTTATCATCAAATTGGCGTTATTTGCTGATATCATTTTACAAACAGACGGATATTTTGCAGATTGCAGAAGTGAATTTTTGATTATTACAAAATCTGAAAGGAATATTTTTTTTATGGAAATAAATTTTATCGGAACAAGAATACCTGTAAATAATGCAGATATCAGAGTATGGGACAAAAAAGTTAAATATGTACAGGCAATTGTAAAAGATGAAACAGATGCAGATGAAAGCTTCTGGAAAAATCAGTTTATCCCTAATATGCAAAAAGCTGTCGAAATACTCGGAAACAACAGCGATGAAATAAATAAAACTGCTTCAAAAGAAATAGGTGAAGAAATAAATATACGTTCACTCAATACTCTTGCAGTAAATTTTTCAGACGATAAGGTATGCTATGATTATTACTTCAATGCCGGAAAAATATATAATTCATTTTCCATACATATCAAAGGTTTTCCTGACGGCAG
>DJFA01000032.1:0-1121 GCA_002431975.1 Ruminococcus sp. UBA5884 | reverse complement strand
CATTCAACCATAACTGTCGGATTTTCAGAGAAATAGCAGAGAAACAGTTCTTCTCCGCAAAGCTTTATTTCACGGTTATTATCAGGCTGTATGTACTCCTTGAAATTTTTCTGGAGAATCCCTGCAAGCTTTTCACTTTTTGGATTTGCCGCAGAATAAAACATCTGTGCACCATTGTATTTGCTGTCTGTAAACTGATTCTGATGTATTGAAATGCAGACCGCATTGTCATATTTGTTGAATAATGCAAGTCTGTTGTCCATATCAGAGCTTTTCTGATTTGCGATTCCTTCAATGCCTTTGTCATGTATTGATGTATCTGTATCTCTTGTTACCTCAACAGTATATCCGCTTGCTGTAAGCATATCCCTGAGAGATAACAGTATATTGAGATTTATCCCCTTTTCAGGTACTCCGTCAGCATCAGTACAGCCTCCGTCAATACCGCCATGACCGGCATCTATCACAATAACCGGCATATTGTTCTTAGCAGCTGTTGATGCCGGCGAAATGAGTTCAACTTTTTTTGTTCCGTATAAAATGGCTGTGCAGCATAATGCCAATCCGGCAATGATACATATTATTCTGTTGAATGAACCGCTTGATTTTTCCATACAGACAATGCTCCTTTACGATTATATTTAAAATATTTATATTCATTCTGAAAATAAAAAATGAAAGGAATAAAAAAATATGATAAATCATAGTGAAAAGGCAAAGGAATTATTTCTTCAGGGATACAATTGTTCGCAATCAGTATTTGCAGCATTCTGCGATGTTACAGGCATTGATTTCAATACAGCACTCATGATATCCTCATCATTCGGCGGAGGTATGGGCAGAATGCGTGAAGTATGCGGTGCTGTAAGCGGAATGTTTATGGTTGCAGGTGCTTTATACGGATATGATTCCCCAAAGGACAATAAAATCAAATCAGAACATTATGCAAGGATTCAGAAACTTGCTGAGGATTTCAAAAAACTTAATCACTCAATAATCTGCCGTGAACTTCTCGGACTCGAAGGAAAAGACAATAAACCTCAGGCTTCACCGAGAACTGCGGAATATTATAAAAAACGTCCATGCTCAGAGCTTGTCTGTCAGGCGGCTCAGATAATGGA
>DJFA01000024.1:6106-10752 GCA_002431975.1 Ruminococcus sp. UBA5884 | reverse complement strand
CCGTGTGAACCTGTCGTAAAGGTCGGTGATACCGTCCTTGTTGGTCAGAAAATCGGTGATTCATCAGCACCGTTTTCAGTTCCCGTCCATTCCGGAGTATCCGGAAAAGTAATTTCAATCGGAAACATGGTTTCTGCAAACGGAAACGTATGCAAATGCATTGAAATTGAAACTGACGGAGAACAAAAGCTTCTGCCTGAACTTCATCCATATGAGATAAAGGACAGGGAAAGCCTTGTAAAAGCTGTAAGAGAGGGCGGAATATGCGGAATGGGAGGTGCAGGCTTTCCGACTCATATAAAGCTCAGTCCTAAGACGGATATTGATAAGCTTATTATAAATGCGGCTGAATGCGAACCATACATAACATCTGACTACAGGCTTATGATTGAAAAGACTGATGATATAATAAACGGGATAAAAATGGTACTTGATGCAATGAATATCCCTGAAGCCGTAATTGCCGTTGAAAACAACAAACCTGCCGCAATATCGGCTCTCAGGGAAAAATGCAGTTCTGACAAAAGAATAACAGTAAAGGAACTTGACTCATCATATCCGCAGGGAGCAGAAAAAGTTATAATCTGGTCAGCTGCCGGAAGAATTGTTGAGGAGGGAAAACTCCCGTCCGACTGCGGAGTAATAGTGCTTAATGTATCAACAGCGGCTGAAATATATCATTTCTGCACAACCGGAATACCGTTTGCAAGCCGCCGCCTTACAGTTGACGGTGATGCAGTAAAGAAAAAATGCAATATTGAAGTACCAACAGGAACTCCTGTTTCATATATCCTTGACTATGCAGAGGCTGACCGTGACAGTATATCAAAGCTTATAAGCGGAGGCCCTATGATGGGAATGTGTCTGCCGTCAGAAGATTATCCTGTAACCAAGACTATGAATTCACTTCTTGCACTGAAAAAATACAAAGAACCTGTAAAAACTGCCTGCATAAGATGCGGAAGATGCATAAAAGCCTGTCCTTTCGGGCTTATGCCTGCTGAAATCGAAAGAGCATACAAGGCAAAAAATATTGAATTGCTTAAAAAACTGAAAGTAAATCTCTGTATGAACTGCGGCTGTTGCAGCTATGTCTGTCCGGCAGACAGAAATCCCGCTGAACTCAATCAGCTTGCAAAGACTCTTATACCACGAAAATAGAAAGGATGGATTATGTGAATAATTTATTGAAAGTTTCCCCCTCTCCGCATATACATACAAATATGACAACACAGCGGATAATGCTTTGTGTAATAACAGCACTTCTTCCTGCATCAGCAGCATCAGTATATTTTTTCGGGATAAGAGCATTGCTTCTGATTGCTGTATGCATTATTTCCGCAGTTATTTCTGAACAGTTATGCTGTACTCTGATGAAAAAGAAATCCACTGTTTCAGATTTAAGTGCCTGTGTAACAGGACTTCTTCTTGCACTTAATCTGCCTGCAACGCTTCCTCTCTGGCAGGCGGCACTTGGTTCATTTATAGCAATAGCAGTTGTAAAGCAGCTTTTCGGCGGACTCGGACAGAATTTTGCCAATCCGGCAATAACTGCAAGAATAGTGCTTATGCTTTCATTCACAACCCAGATGACTCACTGGGTAAAGCCGTTTTACTGGAAAGATTCCGCAGATGCAGTAAGTTCGGCTACTCCTCTTGTAACGGGAGATGCTTCATATTATGACCTTTTTACAGGCAATGTCGGAGGCTGTATCGGTGAAACAAGTGCGGCTGCACTGCTGATAGGCGGCATATATCTCATTATCAGAAAAATAATATCTCCGTCAGCACCTCTTGCATTTATAGGAACTGTAGCACTGTTTTCATTCATAACCGGCGGTGACCCTTTATATCAGATACTTTCAGGAGGTCTTTTCATAGGAGCATTTTTTATGGCAACCGACTATGCAACAACTCCTGTAACTGAAAAAGGACGTGTAATATTCGGCATAGGCTGTGGAATAATCACATTTGTAATACGAAAATACGGAAATTTTCCGGAAGGAGTTTCATTCTCAATACTTATCATGAATATCATAACTCCATATATAGACAGCTTCACACGTACAAAGGTTTTCGGAGCAGTAAAGGAGGAAAAGGCTGATGCGTGAAAATATAAAGCCTCCCATTGTGCTTGCAGTTATATGTGCAGTAGTCTGTTCACTGCTTATAATAGCATATAATGCAACTTATGTTGATACTACAGGAGTAATAACTGATAAGCTTCAGGAATGCCTTGACAATATCTTCGGAAGCAATACATATGAAATGGCAAAGAATGATGACGGTTCGCTCCTGCTCTATGACGGAATAACTTCAGTTATGTATGATTCAGACGGTGATGTGGCATTTGAAATAATCGCTGACGGCTATTCAAAAGGAGGTCTTGATGTAATAATAGGATTTGACCCTGAAGGAAATGTAAAAGGCATAGAATTTGTTTCAATCGGTGAAACTCCCGGACTCGGCACAAAGGTAAAGGAAAGCTCATTTCTTGAACAGTTTATCGGAAAAAATTCATCTGATTTTGAAATTCAGGCTGTAACCGGAGCTACATACTCCTCAAAAGGCATGAAAAATGCTGTATCACTTGCCATTGATACTTATAACAATCATAAGGAGGAGATACTCAATGCAGTACATTAAGGAATTTACCAAAGGAATAATACGTGAAAATCCTAATCTTGTATCTCTGCTTGGAATGTGTCCTGTACTTGCAGTTACTACTCAGGCAATGAACGGGCTTGGAATGGGACTTGCAACAACATTTGTTCTTGTATGTTCAAATGCAGTTATTTCGGCAGTAAAGAATATTATCCCAAAAGCTGTGCGTCTGCCGTCATTTATAGTTATAATCGCAGGATTTGTAACGCTTATAGAATTTCTTATGAAAGGATATCTGCCGTCACTTTATGACAGTCTTGGAATATTCCTCTCGCTTATAACGGTAAACTGTATCATTCTCGGCAGAGCAGAAGTATTTGCCTGCAAGAATAAAATATTCCCGTCAATACTGGACGGACTCGGAATGGGACTCGGATTTACACTTTCACTGTTTTTAACAGGTTCTTTGCGTGAAATTCTCGGGGCAGGCACATGGCTTGCAGGCTCAGCGGCTGAAATAAATATCCCGATAGAACCTATGAGTGTATTTATCATGCCGGCAGGAGGATTTTTTGTACTTGGCTGTATAATTGCCGCAGTAAGCAAAATATCAGCAAAAAAACCGCCTAAGGAAATCGGCTGCGGAAACTGTCCGTCTGCTGAAAGCTGCAAAATGAAAGGAGAATGCGGAAAATGATGAAAAGTCTTATAGTAATTATGATATCAGCAGTGCTTACCGATAACTTTGTACTCTCAAAGTTCATGGGAATATGTGCATTTCTTGGAGTTTCCAAAAAAGTTTCATCAAGTATCGGAATGGGTCTTGCAGTAATTTTTGTAATGACCTGTGCAGCAGCCATTACATATCCGATATATTATTTTCTGCTTGAAGGACTCAATGTAACATATCTTAAAACAGTAATCTTCATACTTATAATTGCACTTTTCGTCCAGATAGTTGAAATGATAATAAAAAAGAAAATGCCGTCATTATACAGTATGCTCGGAATATATCTTCCTCTTATAACAACAAACTGTGCAGTACTTGGTGTAACAATTCTCAATATAGACAACTCATATAACTTTGCTGAATCAATAGTAAACGCTGTATTTGCAGGTATAGGCTTCACTCTTGCACTGCTTTTGTTTTCAGGAGTGCGTTCAAAGCTTGAAACAGCGGATATACCTGAAACATTCAAGGGAGTTCCCGCTACTCTTATAGCGGCTTCAATAGTTTCCCTCAGCTTCATGGGATTTTCAGGACTGGTTGGTTAAACTGACGGAAAGGATTTTATTATGTTTGAAATATATATACTTCCCGTAATAATATTTACTGCTGTAGGCTGTATTGCAGGGATTCTGCTGACTGTATGCTCAAAGATATTTGAAGTAAAGACAGATGAACGAATTGAAAAAATAGTTGATGTTTTACCGAAAGCAAACTGCGGCTCATGCGGATTTGCAGGCTGTGAGGACTATGCAGGAGCTATTGTCAGCAATAATGCGGAAATCACACTCTGCCGCCCGGGAGGAGCTGAAAGTGCCGCTAAAATCGGTGAAATAATGGGCAGAACTGCCGGAAATATGACAAGAACAACTGCTTTTGTGCATTGCAGGGGAAACTGCGGAAATTCACCAAAAAAATTTGAATTTGACGGGATTCAGTCATGCAAAGCTGTAAAACGCTTTTACGGCGGTGACGGAAGCTGCATATACGGCTGTATCGGACTGGGCGACTGCGTTTCAGTATGCACTGAAGGAGCTGTAAAAATAACTGACGGAATTGCTGAAATCTGTCCTGATATGTGCATGAGCTGTGCAAAATGCGTAAAAGCCTGTCCAAACGGAATTATTTCCATAAAACCGTATGATATAAAAACAGCTGTAAAATGTTCCTCAAAGGATAACGGCAAAAATACAAAGGCTGTATGTTCAAACGGCTGCATAGGCTGTAAGATATGCGAAAAGCAGTGCGGAAATGATGCCATTCATGTAGTTGATTTCCATGCAGTAATTGATTATGACAAATGCACCGGCTGCGG
>DJFA01000024.1:2297-5960 GCA_002431975.1 Ruminococcus sp. UBA5884 | reverse complement strand
TTCATAAACGATACATCACTTATTTTTACAATGTTTTTCCATTCATCAGCTGACGATTCATCATAAAGGGCAACTGTATAGAATCCGGCTTGTGAAGCAGTTTCAATACAGTGAAGTGAATCTTCAAAAACAGCTGTTTCAGACGGCAGAGTTCCAAGCTTTTCAGCGGCTTTTATATAGATAAGAGGGTCAGTTTTTCCTTTTCCTACATCTGAACAGGTAAGGATAAATTCAAACCGTTCATTTATCCCGAGTCTTTCAAGTGCAGACATTGCAAGTGACGGATATGTTGATGTAGCTATGCAGCACGGGATTTTATGAATTTCAAGATAATCAAGGAAATATATAGCATAAGGCTTCAGAGGCACTTCATATGCATACTGGTCTGCAACAATCTGTTCTATACGGTCAATAACATACTGCTGTGAATGACTGAGATTAAATCTTTCAATAAAATATGCTGATGAATCCTCAATACTCATTTTCTTTACCTTTTCAGAAATATCCGCAGGAGCTTCAATGCCGTTTTCAGCAAGGAATATCCTGTCAACATTATACCATACAGGCATTGAATCAATAAGAGTACCGTCAAGGTCAAATATAACGGATTTTATCATATCAACACTCCTTGTTTATCTGTCTGCTGTATTAAAATCAACACAAATTCAACAATGAATTTGCGTTAATTAAGATTGCTGCTTATCTCTGTTCAGTCATATTTGTGATGCCGATTTTTGCTCTGTAATCAGTTTCAGTAGGCTGTATTTCAGTAGTTGCAAGACTGTATATATCTGTTGCAAATGCTTCAAGCTCTGAATATCTCTTACAGTTTTCATCAAGTTCACCGAGTTTTGAAAGAGATGTTGCAAATGGTATTGCAGCTTTTCCCTTGGCTTCGGCAAGAATATCCGTACCTCTGTCATTTACGGCAAGGATTCTTCCATATGGAGGGAGTATATCAAGGTCACTTTTTCTTATGCCTATTAAAGCACTTAAAAGGATTCTTCTTATCCTTGACATAGGATATCTTTTTGTTTTAATATACTTCATCATATTTTCAAGAGAATTTTCAGTACTTGCCTTTATTATACGGTATTCAAGACCCTGCCCCACATCAGGAACATCTGCAAGAGTATCCCTGTCAATCATACGCATGGCATAAATAATAATTCTCTCAAGATTATTTATATCAGCGATATTTCCCGTTTTAAGAGCATTGCTTATCATAGCTCTTGAATACGGCGGCAGCATATTTTCAAATGATGTGAAATTTTGTTCAAGTACAAGATTTCTGATATATGAAGCACTTGCAAAATTGCCAAATTCGCCCATCTGGTCATGGCCGACACTCATTCTCTTGACAGTGAACGGTTTTATTGATGAATTAAGATTTTCGATTGCCTTTAAATATTCGACAGCAAGAACATTGTTTGCACCTTTGAAGATATCAGCCACTCTTTTATAATATTTTTCAACAAGACTTATAATTGCGGCAGGATACGGCATACCATTTTCGAGCAGTTCTTTAAGTTCCGGATTCTGAGAACATATTCTGCTTGCCTGAGCAGCAGCCTGAAGTTTTTCAAGGCTTCCGCATTCGCTTCCGAATGAAATTTCATTGACACAGCCGAGTGAATCAAGAAGATATACAGCTCCTCTTGCAAAGGTTTCCGCATTTGACATGGCATATGCGACAGGAAGCTCTATAACAAGGTCAGCACCGCATTTTACAGCAGTTTTTGCACGTTCAAATTTATTTATCAGAGCGACATCTCCACGCTGAACGAAATTTCCGCTCATTACTGCCACGATATGCGTAGCACCGTTCTGTCTTGTTTTCTGAATATGATAAAGATGACCATTGTGTATTGGGTTATACTCACATATTATTCCTGAAATTTTCATTTTATCACTCCTGTATTATAAAAAGCGGAAAAATCCGCTGTTATTCAGCATATTTTTAACGCCAATTCGGCAACAAAATTTTATGATTGAAAATAAGAAATTTTTTTCATAATCTGTAGGGGCGACCATCGGTCGCCCGTTGAGGCATGCTTTGAACCGAGCGGGCGACCAATGGTCGCCCCTACTATTTCAAAAGTAAAATAAGACTATATTTTTTTGTCTAAAAAGCTGATTTTCAGGGAAAACTATTGCATTTTTCACTTTTTGGTATATAATAATACTGGTGAATATGTCAAAAAAACAAGAATAATGTGACATAGCCTCAAAAATTTTTTTAATTGAAAGGATATGTAAAAATGAAAATTCTCGTAATCAATGCAGGTAGTTCATCTCTTAAATATCAGCTTATTGATATGAATGATGAATCAGTAATCGCAAAGGGCAACTGTGACAGAATCGGTATAGACGGTCATATCTCCCATAAAACCGGTGACGGCAGAAAATTTGATGCTGACTGCAATTTCCCGACTCATACTGAAGCTTTCCAGAAGCTTGTTGAAACCCTTACAACCGGTGATGCCGCTGTTATAAAAAGCATGGACGAAATTTCAGCTGTAGGTCACAGAATAGTTCAGGGTGCTGAAGTATTCTCAGAAACCTGTCTTGCAACTGATGAAGTAATTGATAAAATTGATGACCTCGCAGAACTCGCTCCTGTTCACAATCATCCTCATGCACTTGCTCTCAGAGCCTGCAAGGCTGTAATTCCTGAAGGTGTTCCGCAGGTAGTTGTATTTGATACATCATTCCATCAGACAATGCCTGAAAAAGCATTCATGTATGGTATTCCTTATGAATGCTATGAAAAATTCAGCGTCCGCAAATACGGCTTCCATGGCACTTCACACAGATATGTAACCGGTGAACTTGCAAAAGTTATGGGAAAAGATATCAAAGACCTTAAAATTGTTTCATGTCATCTTGGAAACGGTTCATCAATAACAGCTGTTCAGGGCGGAAAATCAATTGATACATCAATGGGATTCACTCCTCTTGACGGTCTTATCATGGGTACAAGATGCGGAGCTGTTGACGCTTCAGCCGTTACATTCATTCAGTCAAAGCTCGGACTCAGCCCTTCAGAAACAAGTGACTATCTCAATAAGAAATCAGGCTTCCTCGGCGTTTCAGGTATTTCAAGCGACAACAGAGATATTGAAGAAGCCGTAAAGCATGGCGACCACAGAGCACAGCTCACTGCTGATATGCTCACATATGAAATCAAGAAATATATCGGTTCATATGCAGCTGCTATGGACGGTCTTGATGCAGTAGTATTTACAGGCGGTATCGGTGAAAATGCTTCATCTGTACGTGAAGGTGCTTGTGAAAATATGGATTTTTTCGGAATTAAGATTGATTCTGAAATAAACAAATCAGTAAGAGGAAAAACTGCAAAAATCTCAACTCCTGATTCAAAGGTTGAAGTATGGGTAATTCCTACTAATGAGGAACTTCTCATTGCCCGTGATACTCTTGCACTTATCTCAAAATAATTTTCGGTCTGCATTAAATTATATCATTTATAGTGAAAAATTGCAATACCGCATAAAAAAGGCGTTTTTAACAAACGTCTTTTTTTATGCCGAAAAATATATTTAACGCAAATTCTATAGTTGTTTTTCTGTAATTCCTTCATCTGAAATTCGGATTAAATAATATGCAAATTCGATGATTGTTATTTGTAGGGGCGACCAT
>DJFA01000024.1:0-2162 GCA_002431975.1 Ruminococcus sp. UBA5884 | reverse complement strand
GACCAATGGTCGCCCCTACAGAGAAAAATTTTTATCAGCTTATATCAGCCATTTCAAGATAATCGCTGCCGAATTCAGATATAAAATCCTTTCTTCCCTGAAGATTGTCACCAAGCAAAAGGTCAAATACCTCTGCTGTATGCTGGATATCATCAGCATTTATCTTTATAAGCCGTCTTGTATCGGGATTCATGGTAGTGAGTGACATCATTTCAGGCTCATTTTCACCAAGACCCTTTGAACGCTGGAGCGTATACTTTTCCCTGCCGATTTTTTTGAGTATATCAGTCTTTTCCTTTTCCGTATATGCAAAATACGTCTTGTTTTTGGTTGTTATCTCAAAAAGAGGAGATTCTGCAATATACACATATCCTTCATCAATAAGAGTAGGAGTCAGCCTGTAAAGCATTGTAAGAATAAGCGTTCTTATCTGAAATCCGTCAACATCGGCATCAGTACATATTATTATCTTATTCCATTTGAAGGTATCAAGGCTGAATGATGAAAGTTCCTTGTTGGCTTTGGATTTGACTTCAACTCCGCAGCCGAGAACTTTTATAATATCTGTTATAATATCATTTTTGAATATCTTGTCATAATCGGCTTTAAGGCAGTTGAGAATTTTTCCTCTTACAGGTATAATAGCCTGAAATTCGGCTTCTCTTGCAAGCTTTACCGCACCAAGAGCCGAATCACCCTCAACTATATAGAGTTCACGTCTTGAAACGTCTTTTGTACGGCAGTCAACGAATTTCTGAACCATATTTGAAAGGTCAATAGTGCCTGCAAGACGTTTTTTAAGATTGAGTCTTGTTTTTTCAGCATTTTCACGGCTTCTCTTGTTTACAAGAACCTGTTCAGCAATTTTAATTGCTTCATCAGGATTTTCTATAAAATAGACCTCAAGATTATGCTTTAAAAATTCTGTCATTGCCTCATAGATAAATTTATTGTTGATAGCTTTTTTAGTCTGGTTTTCATATGAAGTCTGGGTAGAAAATGATGATGAAACAAATATCAGACAGTCCTCAATATCCGCAAAAGTAATTTTTGCTTCATTTTTAAGATATTTTCCGTTCTGTTTGAGATAGCTGTCTATCTGTGAAACGAATGCCTGTTTTACAGCCTTTTCAGGAGAACCTCCGTATTCAAGAAAACTTGAATTATGATAATATTCAATTTTTCTGATTTTATTTGAAAAGGTAAGAGCAACCGAAATTTTAACCTTATAGTCATTTCTGTCTGCACGGTCACGTCCGACTTTTTCGCAGTGCCAGTTCTGAACTGAAGTTATATTCTGATTATCAGCAATTTCATTGACATAATCAACTATGCCGTTTGAATATATAAATTCCTCCTCGGAAAATCCGCCGTTTTCGTCCTGAATTTTTAAAACAAAAAGCAAATCAGGATTTACTACCGCCTGACGTTTAAGAATATCCCTGTAAAAATCATCAGGAATATTTATATCAGTAAAAACATCAAGGTCAGGCTTCCAGCGAGTTTTAGTACCGGTTTTATGAGCCTTTACAGGAGTCTTTGAAAGTCCTCCGACATTTTCTCCTTTTTCAAAATGAAGATTGTATCTGTAATTATCCCTGTATACTTCAACGTCCATAAATTCCGATGAAAACTGAGTTGCACAGAGTCCAAGACCATTGAGTCCGAGCGAAAACTCATAGGTATCAGCTGAATCATCATATTTTCCGCCGGCATAGAGTTCACAGTAAACCAGTTCCCAGTTATATCTTTCTTCACCCTTGTTGTAGTCAACAGGGCAGCCTCTGCCGAAATCCTCAACTTCTATTGTATTGTCATTATATTTTGTTACTATTATTTTATTTCCATAGCCTGCACGGGCTTCATCTATTGAATTTGAAATTACTTCAAATACTGAATGTTCACAGCCGTCAAGCCCGTCCGAGCCGAAAATAACGGCAGGTCGTTTTCTTACCTTGTCAGCACCCTTGAGCATTGTAATGCTTTCATTACCGTAATCCTGTTTTGTTCCAGCCATATACTCACCTTTATAATATTATTTTAACGCCGATTCAACAACAAAATTTTATAATTGAAAATATGGGATTTTCATTATATTTTGTAGGGGCGACCATCGGTCGCCCGTTAGATTCAACAGAATTTCAGGCGGGCGACCAATGGTC
>DJFA01000039.1:3739-7875 GCA_002431975.1 Ruminococcus sp. UBA5884 | reverse complement strand
CGGAGTCCAGAGGCAGAGCCTCTGGTCAGGGGTGCGGGGACGAAGTCCCTGCCCAATTATGCTTAAATAGTTTTTTGTCAAACTTTTTTGAAAAAGTTTGAGCAAACGATAGTTTGCTGAATTTGCGTTAAAAATAATATTATATCATTAAAAAGGAGGAACTAATTTGCCTAAAGTTTATGACAGCTGGGATTCTTCATATAAATCCGTATTCGGTGCTTTGAAAAGAAATGAAGAATGTATGTTCACAGTCAAGATATCAAAGGATACACCGATTGATGCACCGCCTGTAATGGTTCTTTTCAGAACCGGATTCAAGGAACGTTTTCTTAAAATGGTAAAAAGCCGTGAGGACGATTATGCAGTATACTATTCAACAGTATATTCAGCAAAATTCGTAGGCGTGCATTACTATTACTTTACCTTTACAATAAATGGTCAGAGGCATTTTATCAAAAAGATTGATGCCCATAAGGGAGCAATAGGCGAGGGCGGACTTTTCCAGCTTACTATCTATGATGAAAATTATAAAACGCCGTCATTTTTAAAGGGCGGAATAATGTATCAGATATTTCCTGACCGTTTCTGCAAAAGCGGAAAAACTCATGAAAATGTACCGTCTGACAGAGTTTTAAGGGACGACTGGGGCGGAACTCCATACTATAAGCCTGACGCAAACGGTCATGTATGGAATAATGACTATTTCGGCGGCGACCTTGACGGAATACGTTCAAAACTTGAATATCTCAATGAACTTGGAGTTACCTGTATTTATCTCAATCCAATCTTTGAATCTCATGAAAATCATCACTATAATACCGCCAATTACAGACAAGTTGACCCTCTGCTCGGCACAAATGAGGATTTTAAAAAACTTTGTGAGGAAGCAAAGGAATACGGCATAAGCGTTATACTTGACGGAGTTTTCTCACATACAGGAGCAGACAGTATATATTTCAACAAATTCAACAGATATCAGACTGTCGGTGCTTATAATTCAAAGGAAAGCCCATACTATCCATGGTATACATTCTATGACTATCCGGAAAGCTATGAGGCATGGTGGGGAATAGATACGCTCCCTAACGTAAAGGAAAATAACAGTCAGTATACTGAATATATATGCGGTGATGACGGCGTTCTTGATTACTGGATAAGTCTTGGAGCAGCCGGATACCGTCTTGATGTTGCTGATGAACTTCCTGATGAATTTCTTGACAATCTCAATAAATGCGTCAAGAAACACGGCGATGAAAAAATAGTTATAGGAGAAGTCTGGGAGGACGCTTCAAATAAGGAAAGCTATGGAGTAAAACGCCGCTATCTGCTCGGAAGCCAGCTCGATTCAGTTATGAACTATCCGTTCAAACAGGCTGTGCTTGACTATGTAAAGGGCGGTGACCCGAAACAGTTCCGTGACAGAATTATGACTATCGTTGAAAATTATCCGAAGCCTTCAACTGATGTGCTTATGAACTTTGTTTCAACACATGATGTTGAAAGAGCAATAAACAACCTCGGCGGAGAAAACTGTGACAACAAGTCAAAAGACTGGCAGGCTGAAAGATATCTTACCCCTGAACAGTATCAGAAAGGCAAGAATATGCTTAAATGTGCCATGGCTCTGATATATTTCCTCCCGGGAGTTCCAAGTATATATTACGGCGATGAGGTCGGAATGCAGGGCTATAAGGACCCATTCAACAGACGTTGTTTTCCATGGGAAAATGAAGATATGGATATGCTTGATTTCGTAAAACAGCTCGGAGTTATAAGAAGGTCAAGCAAAATATTCCGTGACGGTTCAATAAAATTCCTTTCACTCAAAGATGATGTCATATCATTTGCAAGAATAAGAAAGAAAAACAATAAGGCAGTAGTTATATTCATAAACAGAAGCAACAGAAAACAGCCTATTTACAGTATCCCTGAATTTACAGAAAAATACTCTGATTTCAGAATCATATACGGCGGAGAAATGTGCGATAACCGCATGGAACTCGAACCGTACAGCTATGCAGTTATAAAAGTTGAACTTTGATGAAAAAGGAGCATAATATGCAGAAGGAATTTCTTGAAGCCGGAAAAATTGTCAATGTCCATGCTCTCAGGGGTGAAGTAAAAGTTATGCCATGGTGCGACAGTGCAGAGTTTTTATGCAGCTTTGAACGCCTTTTCCTTGACCATGGCAGACAGGAACTCGAAATCGAAAAAGCAAGAGTCTTTAAAAATATGGCTATAATCAAATTCGCAGGAACAGATACTGTTGAACAGGCTGAAAAACTCCGCAATAAAGTATTGTATATCTGGCGTGAAGATGTCGAACTTGATGATGATGCATATTTCATTCAGGATTTGATAGGAATTGAAGTATATGACGCTGACAGCGGCAGATTTTACGGCACTTTAAACGATGTCATGCAGACAGGTGCAAATGATGTGTATTCAATAAAAAATGAAAACCATGAATATCTTGTCCCTGCAATCCCTGATGTCATCATACAGACCGATATCGAAAACAATATAATGAAAATAAGACCTCTTGACGGTCTTTTCGATGACGGGGAGTAAGGCATGAGAATAGAAATAGCTACTCTTTTTCCTGAAATGTGTGAAACAGTCCTTTCAGAAAGCATTGTCGGCAGAGCAAGAAAAAAAGGTCTTATAAACTTCAGATGCCGCAATATAAGGGATTATACCAATGACAAACACCGCCGTGTTGATGATGCTCCGTACGGCGGAGGAATGGGCATGGTAATGCAGGCAGAACCTATTTACAGATGCTATCAGGCAGTCTGTCAGGAGCTTGGAACAATCCCGCATACAATCTATATGTCGCCTAAGGGAAATGTTCTCAATCAGAAAAAATCTGCCGAACTTGCCTCATATGAGAATATTCTGATAATTTGCGGGCATTATGAGGGTGTAGACCAGAGAGTCATCGATAAAATCGTTGATGAGGAAATATCCATCGGGGATTATGTACTTACAGGCGGTGAACTCCCTGCACTTGTACTCGCTGATTCAGTCGCAAGAATGTGTGACGGAGTCCTCTCAAGCCCTGAATGCTTTCAGGAGGAAAGTCATTTCAGAGGTCTGCTTGAATATCCGCAGTATACACGTCCGGAAATCTGGGAAGGCGAAAGTGTTCCGTCTGTTCTGCTTTCAGGTCATCATAAGAATATCTCTGAATGGAAATTGTCACAGAGTATTGAAATAACTAAGGAAAAAAGACCGGATATGTATGAAAGATATATTTCCGGAATGAAAAATGACTGAGAATTTTTGCCTATAAATTATGTTGAAAATCAATAGTTTTTGTTGAATAGTGTTATAAAAGGACGGTTGATTAGTATAAACTGCATATAAAATACTGTTGAATTTTGTGGAAGTTTCATAAAATTTCGTTACATTACACAAAAAACAACCAGTGCAAAGTTATACTCATAATCAAAGCGTAGAATTTTCAGGCAAAATCCGTGTTTATTGTATTTTTTAAGTTGACTATATCGGAAATTACTTGTATAATAATAAGTAGCGGAAACTTATTTAGTAATGGCATCAATAATGATTGCCGTAAAAAAGTTCAATAGCAGTGACGGGCGGAGAGAAATCGGTATCCCCACTGCCGTGAGGTTGATATTCAGCCGGTGTATGCCGGTATTTCAGACTCCGTGAAATTACCGACTGTGGATTGAATTATGTAAGGAGAGTTCAGTATGTTTGTTAAAGACGTAATGGTTCAGAACGAAGTCGGTCTGCATGCAAGACCTGCAACTTTTTTCATTCAGAAAGCTAATGAATTTAAAGCTTCAATCTGGATTGAAAAGGAAGAACGCAGAGTAAATGCAAAGAGCCTTCTCGGTATTCTTTCACTTGGTATCGTTGGCGGTACTCCAATCAAAATTATTGCAGACGGCAGCGATGAACAGGCAGCAGTTGATGCTCTTGTTGAACTTGTTGAAAGCGGTTTCAGTGACGACAAGCTTTAATCCTTTTATTGCCGGAATGGTTTTATATGGCGGAAACAAAAAGTTTCCGCCATTTTTATTTTCTTGATTAACGCAAATTCGACAAAAAATTTATGATTGAAGATAAGAAATTTTCGTCATAATATGTAGGGGCGACCATTGGTC
>DJFA01000039.1:0-3557 GCA_002431975.1 Ruminococcus sp. UBA5884 | reverse complement strand
CATGAATACGGATTACATTTTCAATCATGGAAATTATCTGATTTTTTAATATTTCTGAATTGAAAAGGGGTAAGACCGGTTTTCTGTCTGAATTGTCTTTCAAAATGAGCATAATAATTATATCCGCAATGCTTTGATACATCAGCAGAGCTTAAATTGGTATTAAGCAACAGCATCTGGGCATATTGGATTCTGCTGTTTATAAGGTCCTGCATAAAGGTAATATTGAAATATTTCTTATAAAGCTGCTGAAAATTTGATTTACTCATACGCACCTCATGAGCAGTGCTGTCAATAGTGCGTTTTTCATATGGGTGGCTGTAAATTTTATTTCTGATAGTTGAGAGCATTTCATAATAATTATCATTTTTGTTAAAATTGGTAATAATATTGCATTCACTTATTTTATTGAACATAAGGAACATAAAGAATTTGATAGTGCTGCTGCGGTGAATATTAGATGAATATGCCTCATAAGCGATTGATTTGATACAATAATTAAAGAAACATACGTTATCCATATGGACAAATGATTCATATTTAAGACCAAGCGACAGAAAATAATCCTCTTCATTATCTTCAAAATCGAAATGAATCCAGTCATTTGCAAAGACATGACTCGGAACACATCTGTAATACTGGGGTCTGCCTTTTTTATACATAAAGAATGAATTGGCAGGGACGAGTATATCAACACCATCAATAGTAAATATTGCATCAGTTCTTAGTATAAGCAGCAGATTATCACCGCTTCCATGGGGACGGTCAATAAAAAAATCCGCATCATGACAGTGATTATAGCCTACATTATTTATAATCATAATAAAAACTCCGTTTTGTATTAATTGTTATAATAATTGTATTATATATCATTGATTTAATGTTGTCAATTATATATAATTATTTTATGAAATCGTACGATAATTCAAGTAACTTTTTATAAAACAGGAGAATAATTTATGAATAATATTAAAAAAATTATTTCCCTCACAGCAGCAGCCGCATTGCTCGGAGTAAATGCAGTATGCAGTCCTGTATCTGAAATTTCAGCACAGAATGTGAATATTGTAAGCAACTCAACATTCGACAGCGGCACATCAGGCTGGGGAACTTACAAGGAAAGCGGAGGAAAAGCAAGCCTTACAACTGAAAATGGTCAGCTTGCACTTAAAGTACAGTCTGTAGGTACTCTTAATTATTCAGTACAGGTTTATTATGATATAGTACCGCTTTATCAGAACGGAGTATACAGACTCAAATATGATATTTCATCATCAATTGACAGAGATATTGAATGCATGATTCAGCAGAACGGCGGAACATATCAGGCTTATACATGGAAAGGTCTGAGTCTTACATCAGAACCGCAGACAGTTGACTATACCTTCACTATGGAAGAAGAAACAGATATAATGTCAAAGCTTGTCTTCAACTGCGGTACTCAGGGAACAGATTTACCGGAACATACCATTTATATTGATAATGTTGTGATTGAACTTGTTGACGACAGCAATGTTGATTATTCAGCAACTGCTGTATACGAGCCGCCAATAGTTACAAATCAGGTCGGATACAAGCCTTCAGATGTAAAAACTGCTGTATTCCGTAATATAGACGGTGCAACTGAATTTTCAGTAGTAAATGCTGATACTCAGCAGATTGTATATACAGGTCAGATTTATGGTGAAACTCAGAATTCATCTGCCGGTGAAACTGATTATCTTGGCGACTTCTCTGAAGTAAAGGAAAACGGAAATTATTATATAACCTGTGGAAATGCAGATAATTCATATACATTCTCAATCTCTGACAATGTATATTCAAATCTTCTTGATGATTCAGTGCGTATGCTTTATCTTCAGAGATGCGGAACTGATATAAATGATGATACATTTGGTCATAAAGCTTGCCATACAGGCGAAGCAGTCGTATACGGAACAAACCAGAAAATAGATGTAAGCGGCGGCTGGCATGATGCAGGCGATTATGGCAGATATATAGTTCCTGCCGCAAAATCAGTGGCTGACCTTCTCTATGCATATCAGACAAATCCTGAACTTTATTCTGATAATATTAATATTCCTGAAAGCGGAAACGGTATCCCTGATATTCTTGATGAAGTAAGATATGAACTTGAATGGATGCTTAAAATGCAGTCAGAATCAGGAGGCGTTTACCATAAAGTTTCATGCATTTCATTCCCGGGATATATAATGCCTGAAAATGAAACAGGTCAGCTTGTTGTGACTCCTGTAACAACTACAGCGACTGCTGATTTCTGTGCTTCAATGGCTCTTGCATATGAATTCTATAACGATATAGACAGCGATTTTGCTGAAAAATGCCTTGATGCCGCTGAAAAAGCATGGGCATTCCTTGAAAGTAATCCTAATCTTATCTTCAAAAATCCTGAAGATATCACTACTGGCGAATATGGCGACAAATCCGATTCAGATGAAAGATACTGGGCAGCTGCACAGATGTACCGTGCAACTGGTGAACAGAAGTATTTACAGGCTTTTGAAAACAAGGTTTCATCAGGACTTGACTGGGCAACTGTCGGAGATTACGGAAATATCGCTTTCCTTACAATGAAAAATGCAGACAAATCATCAGACCTCTATAATAAAATAAAATCATCATTCCTCTCAAGAGCAGACTCATTCGCTGCTGCATCTGAAAACAGCCCTTATGGAGTTTCAATCACAAAATTTGACTGGGGCAGCAATATGACAGTTGCAAATGCAGGTGTTATACTTGGAACTGCACATCAGATTTCTGATGATTCTGATAACAGATATCTCAATGCTGCAAAAGCTAATCTCAATTATCTGCTTGGTAAAAATCCTAATGGTGAATGCTATGTAACCGGATATGGAACAGTTTCTCCTCAGAATCCGCATCACAGACCTTCAATGGCTAAAGGAACTGCCATGAAAGGTATGCTTGTCGGAGGTGTAAACTCAAATCTTGAGGACAGTGCTGCAAAGGCTTATCTTATGTCTGCTTCTCCTGCAAAATGCTATGTTGACCATTCAGAAAGCTATTCTACAAATGAAATAACTATTTACTGGAATTCCCCTCTTACATATCTTATGTCACTCACTGAAGCCGAATCAGCCGGCGGCGATGAAGAACCTGTAAAAGGCGATGTGAACAATGATGGTACAGCAGATGTTCTTGATTTGGTAATCCTTAAAAACTATATTCTCGGAAATATATCAGAAATAAGCCAGAATGCTGATATATCAGGAGATGGAAATATTGATGTCAATGATGTTTCACTCCTCAAGAAAATAATTATCAGCTCAAAATAAAAAATATCTGTGGATTTCAGCCGTCCGCAGATATAATATCAGCCAAATAATGCAGATTTCAGCCGTCTGCGTTTTCAGAAATATTATAAAAAGGGTAAAAAATAATGTCAGACGTAAATGTCAGACATTATTTTTTTATATTAACGCAAATTCGCTGTTTATTTTTTATAATTCGTTCATTTGAAATGCATATTCGTTTTGTAGGGGCGACCACCTATCGCCCGTTGCAGTTACCAGAAT
>DJFA01000019.1 GCA_002431975.1 Ruminococcus sp. UBA5884 | reverse complement strand
TAAAATAAAACAGGGAAATCCCTCATAAAGAGGAATCTCCCTGTTTTTAATGGAGGTTGATATAAAACAAACAATCAGTTTAAGAGGATTAATCATTGCTTATTTCAGCAGTTTCAATTATGAATTTAACTGTTCCGTCCATTGAATCTGACAATCCTGAGAATGATTTATAATCATCAGATGCATTTTCAAGAGCTGTTATTCTGTCAGTTATTGAAACCATATCCTTGTTTACTATATCAGCAATTTTTCTGATGCCTTCCCTGTCGAATTCAGCCATACCGTCTTTAAGTTCCTTAGAACCGTCATGGAGTTTCTGGATTCCTTCAATAAGAGCATTGCCGCCGCTCTTAAGGCTTCCTATTCCGTCATAAAGCTGTGAAGCACCACTCTGAAGTGATTCAGAACCTGTTTTCAGTGATTCAAGAGATGAATACAATGTTGCTGCACCGCCTGAAAGACTTGATGCACCTGATTTAAGGCTTGCAGCACCTGAGGATACTGAAGCTGCACCATCTGAAAGGCTTGATGCACCTGTCAGCAGACTGTATGCACCGTCTGAAAGAGTCTTTGTGCCGGCTGAAAGAGCAGCTGCTCCGTCTGAGAGAGTTCCTGCACCGCTGTCAAGGGAAACTATTCCCTGATAAAGAGTTTCAGCACCTGTATTTACTTCCTTTGCACCTGAATAAAGTGAAGAAGTTCCTGTTTTAAGAGCGTCAGAACCGGCTGCAAGCTTATCAGTTCCGTCAAGGAGAGCCTTAACTCCTGTTGTATAGCTGTTTATTCCGATATCAACGCTTGAATATGCATCAGCAAGCTGATTTACTGCCTGTCTGAGCTGTACAAGGCTTTCTGACATCTTATCAAGCTCGGAAGCAAGAGTATTTACTGCACTGTCAAACTGAGCATAGCTTTCATTAAGCTGTGAAATTCCGCTTATAAGCTGTGAAGCCGACTGACCGACAGTATCTATATATGTCTGTGAACCTGTTATATATGCATTATTTCCGTTAAGGAGAGTTACTACCTGAGTAAGGCTTTCAATCTGAGCCTGAAGCTGTGCAACCTGTTCTTCATAGCCTTCAATGCCTGAAATCTGTTCAAGCTGTGAACTGAGAGTCTGGAGCTGTGCGGAAATAGTTTCAATGCACTGTGTATTTCCTGCCTGCAAAGCGTCTGCATCAAGACCCTGTTCAAGCATAGCTGATTTCATTGCATCAGATGAAAGATTCTGTTCAAGGAGAGCCGCACCGTCTGAAAGCTGCTGAATGGCTGCCTTTATCTGAGATGAAGCGTTGACAAGTTCTGCGACTCTGCTTATATCAGCCTCTGTATCGCTGAGAGCGGCTTTAAGCTGCTGCATACCGTCATTGAACTGTGATGAGCCTTTTACAAGAGCCGGTGAATTTGAATCAAGCTGTGATATGCCTGAATTTATCTGAGCAATACCGTCCTGAAGTGAAGCAGAACCATTGTCTACCTGTTCAGCACCGTCTTTAAGTGAAGATGTACCGCCTGCAAGAGCAGCTGCACCTTCTGAAAGTTGTGAAGTACCTGATTTGAGTGAAGCTGCACCTTCTGCAAGAGCAGCAGCTCCGCTGTTTGCCTCTGCTGCACCGTCTGCAAGAGAGGAAGCTCCGGCTGTGAGAGTTTTTGAACCGTCTGAAAGAGTTCCGGCTCCGTCAGCAAGAGCAGCCGCACCGTCTGCAAGCTGGTCACTGCCTGATTTGAGAGTACCTGCACCGTCATAAAGCTTTGCCGCACCGTCTGCAAGAGTTTTTGTTCCGTTATAGAGTTCTGATGAACCATCTGCAAGCTGGTCTATACCGTCAGTAAGTTCACCTGATTTGTCGAGGAGTTCCTTTATTCCGTCATAGAGGTCTGACGAGCCGTCAACAAGTTTTGTTGAAGCATCGGAGAGGTCTTTTATTGTACTTTTAAGGTCATCTATACTTGATGAGGCATCAAGGTCAAGTTCATTGAAAAGGTCGCCTGATACCATTGTAAGAGTTGTTGAAAGTGAGAAATCAGCAACATCAGCTGTTACTTCAAAATATTCAGGAATATCGATATCGCTGAGGTCTATTTCATCTGAACTGAATGAATCAAGGTCAAGGCTTTCTGAAAGTCCCGGCATTGCTCCGCCGAGTACGAAGCAGTTCTTGCCGTCTGAAACGACTGTACCGTTTGTTACTTCAATATTTGCGAATTTGTCTGAATCGAGTATCATTCCTGTAGCGACAAGGAACGGTACATTTACAGTATAATCAGTTCCGTTTACATTTATAGTTCTTGATTCATTGTTTGTATAGTCGAAACGCATTGTAACCTTTCCGCTTTTTCCGGCGAGGTCATCTGCTGAAATATCCTTTCCGTCAAGCTTATAGGTGATATTCATTGATACAGGGAGCTGTTCTGAGGAATAACCCTGATAATAGATATCAGCACCGTTTGCATTCCATGTAAGTTTTCCGTCTTCATTTGAGAAGCCCTCATTGCCTTTTACATTTTTTATATCGCTGAGGTTTGATATATCTTCAATGACTCCGGCTGAATCAGGGTTTTTAAGCCAGTCGCTTACTATAATCTGTTCAGTATTTCCTGAAGCGTCTGCATTTACATAAACTGTTTCAGCTTTAGTAGCTGTAAGGGCTGAATCTGTCTTTACTGCATATGGTTCATTCTGTTCAGCTGTTTCAGTGAGTTCTGCATCTGCTGAAATAGTGTCATTGTTTCTGCTTTCAGCGAAGTAATAGGTAAAGCCGGCTGAAAGAACCAGAGCTGTAATGCCTGCAACAATCTGCATATATTTCTTTTTCATGATAAAATCCTCCCTTAAAACCCTAATTATTCAAAACAGCTTTTGTATCTATGCTGTTTTTATTTAAACTTTCATTTTTGTTCTTTTTTTTGTATCCGAGAGTTGTTGCACAGATAACTCTGTCAAAGATAAGGAACATTGACGGAAGAATTGTAAGAACAACAACTGTACTTACAACAGCACCTCTTGAGAGGAGAACTGTTATTGAGCTTATCATATCAATTTTTGAATAAAGACCTACGCCGAATGTTGCTGCAAAGAAGCTGCATCCGCTTATTATGATAGGCTTTATTGATTCCTCATGAGCGAGTTTTATTGATTCATGCTTGCCCATGCCGGAGAGTCTTGCTTTCTGATATTTTTCAGTCATAAGTATCGCATAGTCAACTGTCGCACCGAGCTGTATAGTACCGATTACGATACTTGCAACGAACGGAAGCGGAGTATTCATGTAATAAGGTATAGCCATGTTTATGCATATAGCAAATTCAATTACTGCAACAAGGATAACCGGAAGTGAGATTGATTTGAATGATATCATGATTATAACGAATATCGCAATTATTGAAGCGATATTTACAGTCATGAGGTCAACATCTGTTACATCTGCAAGGTCTTTTGTAAGAGGAGCTTCACCGATTACAAGTGAATCCTTGCTGTATGACTTGAGTATTGCATTTACCTTGTCAATCTGAGCATTTGCCTCATCTGTCGCTGTCTTATAGTCAGAGCTTATTATCTGTATTTCATAATCGTCGCTTTTAAGAGAAGATGTCAGGTCTGACGGAATCATATCTTCAGGTATCGAAGCACCTACAAATGAATTGATACCGATTGCCCATTCTATTCCGTCAACGTTTTCTATTTCAGAAAGCATCTGCTGTTTTTCAGAAGCTGAAAGACCATTTTTGACCATCAGCATATAAACTGAATTCATATTGAAATCTTCTTCAAGTTTTTTGTTGGCAACTGCACTGTCAAGAGTTGCAGGAAGTGAGCTGTCTATATTGTAATAAAGTTCAGTATTGTTGTTTCCGTAAACGGCAGGTATAAGCAGAGCCGCAAATATTATCATCCATACTGCACTGTGACCTGTTATGAAATCTGATACTTTTTTAAGACTTGGTATTATAGGCTTATGAGTTGTTTTTTCAATAAGCTTTTCAAATGTAAGGATAAGAGCCGGCAGGAGAGTTACACAGCAGATAACGCCGATAACAACGCCTTTCATCATTACTATGCCTATATTCTTTCCGAGTGCGAATGTCATAAGCATAAGAGCCGCAAATCCGGCAACTGTTGTAAGAGAACTTCCGGCAACTGATTTGAATGTTCCTGCAATAGCCTGTGCCATAGCTGTTTCCCTGTCGGGATATTTTGATTTGTTGTCTGTATAGCTGTTGAGAAGGAATATTGAATAGTCCATTGTTACACCGAGCTGGAGAACTGCTGTAAGAGCTTCAGTGATATATGATATCTCACCGAGAACTATATTGCTTCCGAGGTTGTAAAGGATTCCTGCACCTATGCTTGCAAGGAACAGAACCGGTACAAAGAATGAATCCATTGCTATGCAGAGAACTACAAGTGAAAGGACTGCTGCGATTACAACGTATATAGGCATTTCCTGAAGGAACAGCTCCTTAATATCAGTAACAACGCCTGACATACCGCTTATAAAGCACTGTTTTCCGGCTATTTTTCTCATTTCAGTAACAGCACTCATTGTTTCATCAGATGATGTTGTGTTGTCAAAAAGAGCAACCATCATTGTGGCATCGCCGTTGAAAAGAGCATCTTTAAGTTCGCTCGGGAGCATTTCCTTAGGTACTGATATATCAAGTGCATCATCATACCAGAGAACCTTTTCAACGTGTTCCACCTGTGCAAGTTTTTCCTTGAGGGCAACAACGTCCTTGTTGTCCATATCTTCAACGACTACCATTGAAAATGCACCCATTCCGAATTCATCTACCATTATATCCTGACCCGAAACCGTTTCAAGAGTATCAGGAAGATAACTGAGCACATCATAATTGATACGGGTTTTTATATACCCTATCGCTGACGGAATAAGAAGCAGAACATAAAATGCAACTATAAGCTTTTTATGCTTTGCTATGAAGTTTCCGAACTTTATCATAAAACCGCCTCCATTTTAAAAATGACTGATGTTCATTTTTTATGATTTTATTATATCATTAAAATGACTGTTAGTCAATATTAATTTTAATAAAAAATGACCGTTAGTCATAAATTTGTGAAATATACTTCCCTTAAAGCTTTTCGAAGCGTATATATTTGTGCAGTTTCGCTATATTGACAGGCTGAAACATTTGTATTATACTGAATATATAATAACAAATCCCCATAAACCGGATAATCATTATATTAATAAAAGATAAAATTTTTATCTGTAGGGGTGACCAGTCAATAAAAGGCGGTGAATATCATGAGCAAAATCGAAGAAAACAAAATCAAAAAACGCAACTCATTGCTTCATACGGCATTTGAACTCTTTACTACAAAAGGTGTAAGCAATACATCTATTTCAGATATTGTTTCAAATGCAGGTGTTGCCAAAGGTACTTTCTATCTTTACTTCAAGGATAAAATAGACATAAAAAACAAACTTATCACTCATAAATCCGGAAAGCTTTTTGAAACTGCCCTTGAGGCTCTTGAAAAAACAGATATAAGCGAATTTGAAGACAAGGTAGTGTTTGTAATAGACAACATTGTAAATCAGCTTTCTGAAAACCCTGACCTCCTTACATTCATATCAAAAAATTTAAGCTGGGGAGTTTTCAAGAATATCATTTCATCAGGAGGCGAAAACTCAAAAAATGACCTTATCAGCATATATGACAAGATAATATCAGAAGAAGGAGATAATTTAAAAGACCCTGAAATAATGCTTTTCCTGATAACAGAACTTGTAGGCTCTGCTTCATACAGCTCCATTCTTATGAATGAACCCGTCCCTATCGAAAAATTAAAACCATATATGTATAATTCTGTAAGAGGAATCGTAAGACAGCATACAAAAACAACACATCAGTAAAATCTGA
>DJFA01000020.1:20771-28465 GCA_002431975.1 Ruminococcus sp. UBA5884 | reverse complement strand
ATTGCAGGCAGCAGCCTGCCGCAGAAAGGAAGTTTTAAATGGGTATATTTCATCCCGAAAAAGAGGGAAAAGGTATTCCTAAGGACAATTCAGACAAAAGCCGTTTAAGAATATTCTTTGAAATATTTTTCAGACGTTTCTGGAAACTCGTGGAGCTTAATCTCCTGTATGTGATTTTTTGTATACCGATAGTTACCATAGGCCCTGCAACTGCCGGAATGGTAAAGGTTACAAAGAATTTTTCAATGCAGCGTCATGCATATGTATGGACGGACTTTATTGACTCATTCAAAAAGAATTTCAAACAATCGTTTTTTCTGGGTATAATAGATGTAATAGCTATGGGCGGAATAATTACAGGCTGCTGGCTCTATCCGAAAATAGCTCAGGAAACCGGCAGCAATGGCTGGTATATACTTTTCAGTCTTACTTTAAGCGTGGGAATAATTTTTACTGTAATGAACTTTTATCTTTATCTTATGATAATTTCAACTGAACTCCCTGTTTCAAGTATAGTGAAAAATGCGTTTTTCCTCTCATGTATAGCTCTTAAACAGAATATTGTAACATTTGTGATATTTATAGCAATTGTTGCTGTATCAGTGATACTTGCAATATATTATCAGATATTTTTAATGCTTATGCTTTTCTTTCCGGCAGCAATACTCTCATTTATCGTATGTTTCCGCTGTTATCCGGTGGTTCAGAAATATGTAATCAATCCATACTATGAACAGAAAGGCGAAATCAATCCTGAACTTGAATACAATAAACCGTCAGAAGACAGCGTATTTTCTGATGATACTGCACAGCCGGCAGGCAAATCAGATGAAAAATCTGTAAAAATTAAAAAATCCAGAAAAAATAAGACTGTTTCTTAAAAATTCATAAAAATTTCATTTACTTTTTACCTGTACTGTGATATAATATCAAAAGTGCCGTTCACTTGGATTAATGGTGCAAGCCTTTTTTAAAGGGAATTATCACCTGCCTTAATCTATGTCTGCGGCTGAATACGGATTTTATTTCCGGAAAAATATTTCAATGAGGTGAATTTATCATGATGCGTAAAGAAGAAAAAACTGCTGTTATCGAAGCTAACAGAACTCATGAAACTGACACAGGTTCTCCTGAAGTTCAGATTGCTATTCTCACAAAGAGAATTAATGACCTTAATGAACATCTCAAGGTTCATAAGAAAGACCATCATTCAAGAAGAGGCCTTCTCAAAATGGTTGGTCACAGACGTAATCTTCTCAACTATCTCAAGAAAAAGGATATTGAAAGATATCGTTCAACTATCGAAAAGCTCGGTATCCGTAAGTAATCATTCTGATGTCAAGGCAGTCTGGAGAAATCCTTTCTGCCTTTTGTCAGTAAAAGAGGCTGCATATTCAGAAGCTGGAGGACAGTGAACAGAAAACTTATATTTCTGTTTTCTCTCGTCTGTCTTCTGTTATTCCGCCTCTTTATATTAAAAAAATGGAGGAATTATTTTTTATGTTTGAAAATTACAGAGTCTTTAAAACAACATATGCCGGCAGAGAACTTACAGTTGAAACAGGCAAAACCTGTGCTTTGTCAAACGGTTCATGCTGGGTTCGCTACGGTGAAACTGTCGTTATGGCAAACGTTACTGCAAGCCCCAAACCAAGAGAAGGTGTTGATTTCTTTCCGCTTTCAGTTGACTATGAGGAAAGACTTTATTCAGTAGGCAAAATCCCAGGCTCATTTATGAAACGTGAGGGAAAACCGTCTGAAAAGGCTATCCTTACTTCAAGAGTCGTTGACCGTCCTATCAGACCTCTTTTCCCTAAGGATATGAGAAATGATGTTTCAGTAGTTATGACTGTGCTTGCTGTTGACCCTGACAATTCTCCTGAAATTACAGGAATGATTGCAACTTCAATCGCTCTTTCAATTTCAGATATCCCGTGGAACGGCCCTATCGCCGGAATAAGCGTTGGCCTTGTAAACGGTGAAATAGTCCTTAATCCTACTCTCGAACAGAGAACAAAAAATGACCTTAATCTTACAGTTGCCGGCTCTATGAATAAAATTGTAATGATTGAAGCCGGTGCTGATGAAGTTGATGAGGATACAATGCTTGAAGCTATCCTTAAAGGCCATGAGGAAATTAAAAAACTTGTTGCTTTTATAAGCGATATCCAGAAGGAAATCGGCAAGCCTAAGTTTGAATTTGAATCTCAGGAAGTTGACCATGATATGTTTGATTCAATTGAAGCTTTTGCTGCTGAAAGAGTTAAATTTGCTCTCGATACAAATGATAAAAATATCCGTGAGGAAAGACTCAATCCTATAAAAGATGATATTCATGCTGAATTTGATGAAAAATATCCTGAACAGGAAGCTATGATTGATGAATGCATATACAAGCTTCAGAAGAAAATTGTAAGAAACTGGCTCTATGAGGGCAAGCGTGTTGACGGCAGAGGCATTGACGAAATACGTCCTCTTGCTGCTGAAGTAGGACTGCTCCCGAGAGTTCACGGTTCAGGTCTTTTCACAAGAGGTCAGACTCAGGTTCTTACAGTTGCAACTCTCGGCCCTGTAAGCGATTCACAGAAAATAGATGGTCTTGATGAAGAAGCTACAAAGAGATATATGCATCACTATAATTTCCCTTCATATTCAGTAGGCGAAACAAAACCGAGCAGAGGCCCTGGAAGACGTGAAATAGGCCATGGTGCTTTAGCTGAACGTGCTCTTGAACCTGTAATACCTCCGGTTGAAGAATTTCCGTATGCTTTAAGACTTGTTTCAGAGGTTCTTTCTTCAAACGGTTCAACTTCACAGGCTTCAATCTGCGGCTCAACTCTTGCACTTATGGACGCAGGCGTTCCAATAAAGACTCCTGTTGCGGGCATATCATGCGGCCTTATCACAAAGCCTGACAGTGATGAATTTATGACAATGGTTGATATTCAGGGTCTTGAAGATTTCTTCGGAGATATGGACTTCAAGGTTGGCGGTACTCATAAGGGTATCACTGCTATTCAGGTTGATATCAAGGTTGACGGTCTTACTCCTGCAATCATAAAGGAAGCTTTTGAAAAGACAAGAAAAGCACGTCTTTATATTCTTGATGAAATCATGCTCAAGGCTATCCCTGAACCAAGAAAGACTGTAAACAAATATGCTCCTAAAATGGTTCAGACAAAGATTCCTGTTGATAAGATTCGTGAAGTTATCGGTCAGGGCGGAAAGGTTATCCAGAAAATTTCTGCTGACTGCAATGTAAAGATTGATATTTCTGAAGACGGAAATGTATTTATCTCAGGTATTGATAATGACCAGACTCAGAAGGCTCTCCAGATAATCCAGACTATTGCCTTTGACCCTGAAGTAGGTGCTATATACAAGGGTAAGGTTGTACGCATTATGAATTTCGGAGCATTCGTTGAAATCGCTCCTGGAAAAGATGGTCTTGTACACATCTCAAAGCTTGACAACTCAAGAGTTGAAAAGGTTGAAGATGTAGTTTCAATAGGCGATGAAATTGTTGTAAAGGTTATGGAAATTGACAAGCAGGGCAGAATAAATCTTTCAAGAAAAGATGCTCTTGCTGATATAAATGCTCATAAATAATCTGAATACAATATCTGAAATTCAAGGGGACACTGATTATATCAGCGTCCCTTTTTGTAAGGAGAGTATTTTGAACAAAAAGAAAATAATATCTCTGATACCGGTTATAATGATAATGGCTGCAATATTTATATTTTCCGCACAGAACGGCGTTCAGTCAAGCCATATGAGTGATGGAATATCAGATAAAATTTCAGATATGGGGTTTACCGGAAATATAACGTTTATAGTCAGGAAATCTGCTCATTTTATAATTTATGCCTTGCTCGGATTTTTTACATTGCTCCATCTTGAATGCTATAGATTGAAAAAAAGCGGAAAAATTCTTATTTCATTGCTGATATGTTTTTTATATGCCGCCTCAGATGAATTTCATCAGCTTTTTATAAGCGGCAGAAGCGGACAGTTTTCAGATGTAATACTTGATACATTGGGTTCACTTTCAGGAATTATTGTCATGTTATGCGTTGGATTTTTATATAAAAAAAGGAGATAAACGAAGCGTTATCTCCTTTGAATTTGTAATATCTGTAAATTTTATCAGCCGTTTATAAATTCCTGCATAATCTTATGACCGGTTGAAATATAAATACCAGTATCCTTTGCAGTTTTTTCGTTGAATGTTTCAACACCATCATAATCCTTTGTGCTGTCATAGATAAAGAATGGTACAGGGTCATTTGTGTGAGTTCTGAGAGAAAGCGGAGTTGCATGGTCAGGAGTTACAAGGACTTTGAAATCACCCATTTTTCTGAGTTCTTCAACAACAGGGCCAAGTATTTTCTTATCAATGAGTTCAATAGCCTTTACTTTGTTTTCAGTTTCATTTCTGTGACCGCATTCATCAGGAGCTTCCACATGGATATAAACAAAATCCTGACCGTTTTTAAATTCATTTACAGCAGCAGCAGCTTTTCCGTCAAAATTTGTGTCGATATATCCGGTAGCACCTTCAACTTCAACTACATTCATATTTGAGAATTTGCCTATGCCTTTAAGGAGGTCAACGGCAGATATCATTGATGCTTTAAGACTATATTTTTCTTTGAAGTCATCAAGTTCAGCACGCACGCCTTCGCCCCAGAGCCATATACTGTTTGCCGGACGCAGACCCTTTTCAACCCTTGCCTTGTTTACAGGGTGGTCTTTGAGGAGGTCGTATGATTTTTTCATAAGGTCATAGAGTTTCTGAGCATTTTCATGAGTCGGTATATATTCCTTTATCGGTTTTCCGGTGATATCATGAGGAGGAGTGAGAGTTCCTATGTCAAGAGTACCATTTGACCAGATAAGGCAGTGTCTGTAGCTTACGCCGCTGTAAAATCTGAATTCATCATTGTCAAGATTTTCAGCGAGGTATTTTACAAGAATTTCAGCTTCAGCAGTTGAAATGTCATCAGCACAGTAGTCAAGAATAGTTTTGTCGGAATATTCAGGTTCATCAGTAAGTGTAACAAGATTGCATCTTAAAGAAACATCTGTCGGGAGCATATCAATTCCAATGCTGCCGGCTTCAAGCGGAGAGCGTCCTGTATAGTATTTTTCAGGGTCATATCCCAGTACGGAAAGATTAGCAACATCGCTTCCGGGTTTAAGACCATCAGCAACAGTTTTTACAAGACCAACTTTTGCAGTTTTGGCAAGCTTATCCATATTTACCGAATCAGCAGCTTCAAGCGGAGTTTTTCCTCCAAGAGCTTCAACCGGATAATCAGCCATGCCGTCATACAGAACAACCAGATATTTCATTGTTTATTACTCCTTTAAAGTAAAATTTATGCAGATTTATATTAAAAACTGCGTACGATATTATTTTAACATACTTTTCTTTAATTTTCAATAATTTTTTGACTGAAAAAAGAGGGTTTTTAAATATTATCCGAGTATAAGTATACAGATTAAATAAAAAATCAGAAAGCGGTGATATTTTGCCTCTCAGTGATGAGTTTATATATAAGCTTAAAGAAAGCAATCCTATAGAAAATATCATGTCATCATATACATCTCTTATAAAACAGGGGCATGACTATGTATGTCTTTGTCCTTTTCATTCGGAAAAGACTCCTTCATGCCGCATCTATACAAATGACCAGAATTTCTATTGTTTCGGCTGCGGTGCAGGTGGAGATGTCATAACGCTTGTAAAACGTGCTGAAAATATAGGATACATTGAGGCTGTAAAATTCCTTGCTGAAAAATGCGGTATGCAGCTCCCTGATGAAACTAAAAACAGCAGAGAACTGTATCTCAGAAAACGCATATATGAGATAAACAGAGAAGCGGCACGCTTTTTCTATAAGAATCTTGTTTCTTCACCGGAGGGCAGAAAAGGTCTTGAATATTTCGCCGCAAGAGGTTTAAAACCTGAAACAATTAAAAAATATGGTCTGGGATATGCTCCTGAAAAATGGAATGCACTCCTTTTGCATCTTAAAAATCTCGGATTTTCTGAATATGAGGCTTTATCCGCAAATCTCTGCCGCAGAAGCCAGAAAACCAACGGCATATTTGATTCATTCAGAAACCGTGTAATGTTTCCTATCATAGATTTAAGAGGAAATATAATTGCATTCGGCGGCCGTGTGCTTGATGACAGTCTTCCTAAATATATAAATTCCTCTGATACCCCTGTATTCAAAAAAAGCCGCAATCTTTTTTCACTCAATTTTGCAAAAAATTCATCATCAAAGCGTCTTATACTCGCCGAAGGCTATATGGACGTGATAGCTTTGAATCAGGCAGGATTTGAAAATACTGTGGCTACTCTCGGAACAGCTCTCACTCAGGAGCAGTCACGGATTATGTCAAACTATGCAAAGGAAGTAATAATTGCATACGACAGCGATTCAGCCGGTCAGAACGCCGCACATAAAGCGATAAATCTTCTCGGAAATGTGGGCATTACCGTCAGGGTGCTTAAAATGAACGGTGCAAAAGACCCTGATGAATTTATAAAAAAATTCGGTGCAGACCGTTTCCGTAGGCTTATTGAACGCTCTGACGGAGCAGTCAATTTTGAACTTGAAAAATGCCGTCAGGGACTTGATATTGCTTCAGATACCGGAAAAGTTGAGTATTTGAAACGTGCTTCCGCAATGCTTTCTGATATCTCAAATCCGATGGAGCGTGATGTATATATATCAAAAGTTGCTCATGAATGTGATGTAAGCCCTGAAGTCATAAAGGCTGACATTTCTTTAAGACTCAAAAAAATCAGGTCTGCTGAAAAAAAGAATGAATGGCAGGCTGTTAAAAATATACAGATGATAAGAGATAATATCAATCCCGATGCCGGAAATCATTTAAAACAATCCCGTGCCGAAGAAATGATACTCGTTTATATTATGCGTAATCCCGACAAGCTTGAACAAATACGTGAATTGTTACCGCCTGATAAATTCGTAACCGCATTTAACAGGCGGATATATGACTGCCTTTGCAGAAAACTTGAAAATTCTCAGTCTTTCAGTGTTTCTTTGATGTCAGATGAATTTAATAACGATGAAATGGGCAGAATAACGGGACTGGGCATTAAAAATAAATCAATTGATATCAGCTTTCAGACTGTTCTTGACTGCGTGGAGGTTCTCAATAATTATTCAGCGGAAAATTCACAGAAAAAAGAACTCTCTGATGATGAACTTATAAAGCTTCAGCAGAGGCTGATTAATACCAAACAGGAGGATTAATTTTATGGCAAATGAAAAAAAACTTACACTCGAAGCTCTTATGGAACATGGTAAGGCTACCGGAAAACTTACTACAAAGGAAATAAATGATGCACTGGAAGAGGGCGATATAGATATTGACCAGGTTGAAAATTTTTACGAAAACTGTACAAATATGAATATTGAGATAATTGAGGACTTCTCTCCGGAGGTCGACCTCAATCTTGACCTTGATGATATGTCTAATAATGATGACCTTGAAATGGCTCTCTCAACTGAAGGCATTGCTATTGATGACCCTGTAAAGATATATCTCAAGGAAATAGGAAGAGTTCCGCTTCTCAGTGCTGATGAGGAAGTAGAACTCGCTCAGCGTATGGCAACCGGTGACCCGTATGCAAGAAAACGTCTTTCAGA
>DJFA01000020.1:8182-20606 GCA_002431975.1 Ruminococcus sp. UBA5884 | reverse complement strand
AAATTCTCAACATATGCAACATGGTGGATAAGACAGGCAATTACAAGAGCTATCGCCGACCAGGCAAGAACTATCCGTATACCTGTCCATATGGTTGAAACAATCACTAAAGTAAAGAAAATTTCAAGTCAGCTCCTGCATGAAAACGGTCACGACCCGACAGCTGATGAAATAGCTGAAAGACTTGATATGCCTGTTGAAAGAGTCCGTGAAATAATGCGTATCGCTCAGGACCCTGTTTCCCTTGAAACTCCTATAGGCGAGGAGGAGGACAGCCATCTCGGCGACTTTATCCCTGATGATGATGCTCCTGCACCTGCCGAAGCTGCTTCACTGCTTCTCCTTAAAGAACAGCTCAACGAGGTTCTTTCTACTCTTACCGACAGAGAAGCAAAGGTTCTCAGACTCCGTTTTGGTCTTGAGGACGGCCGTTCACGTACTCTTGAGGAAGTCGGAAAGGAATTTGAAGTAACAAGAGAGAGAATAAGACAGATTGAGGCAAAAGCTCTCAGAAAACTCCGTCATCCAAGCAGAAGTAAAAAAGTAAGGGATTTTCTTGACTGATTTTAATACTTTTACAGCTGTAAGCTGAAACAAGTGAGGTTTTTATTTATGCATATAACACTTGAAGCCGATTATGCAGTCAGAATAGTTACCTGTATCGCCAATTCGGATAAAAGACTTGATGCAAAGACTATCGCTGAAAAAAGCTGCGTTACGCTTCGGTTTGCCCTGAAAATTCTTAGAAAACTTGTTGCTAACGGTATCATAAAATCATTCAAAGGTACTCTCGGAGGCTATGAACTTGCAAAGCCGCCCGAAAAAATTACCCTCAGAGATGTTATTGAAACCGTTGAGGGTACATACTGTTTCAGCAGATGTCTTGAAAACAATGAAAATTATATGTGCAACAGAGTATGTGACGGACATTGTGCATATCAGAAAGCTTTCAATGAAATTTCTCAGGTAGTAAGAGATAAAATGGCTGAATATACATTTGATATGTTTCAGTCTGAATAAGGCGGACTTTGTCCGCCTTTTCTTTTTATGGCAAACTGCTGCTAACGCAAATTCGCTAATAAAATTTTATGATTGAAAATATGGGTTTAAATAACCTGCCGCAAAAATTTTTCTGCAATTTTTGACTATTCCAAGGTATTGTGCTATAATAATTCAGGAGATTATTTTTCATTAAGGAGAACAAAATTTTATGAACCTTTTACATCTTAAATATGCTGTTGAAATAGAAAAAACAAGGTCTATGAACAAAGCTGCTGAAAATCTCTTTATGGGTCAGCCGAACCTCAGCCGTGCCATAAAGGAACTTGAGGAATCACTCGGTATAACTATATTCAAACGTACTTCAAAAGGTATGACTCCTACCGCTAAAGGTGAGGAATTTCTCTCATATGCTAAAAATATACTTGTACAGATAGAAACTCTTGAATCACTCTATAAAGATGACAATGAAAATAAAATAAGATTCAGCATATCAGTTCCTCGTGCAAGCTATATTTCACATGCTTTTATTAATTTTGCAAAACAGCTTGATAATGATAAAAATACTGAAATATACTATAAGGAAACTAATTCCGTTCAGGCAATCGATAATATCATTCAGGAGGATTACCATCTTGCAATTGTCCGCTATCAGTCGGCTTTTGAATCATATTTCAATATAATGTTCAATGAAAAAAATCTTCGTGCACAGGAATTATGGGAATTTGAATATGCTGCTGTAATGTCACGCAGACACCGCCTTGCAGACAGAGATTCAATTATGTGCAGCGACCTCAATGACAGTATACAGATTCTCCACGGTGACCCGTATGTACCGCTTATGAATGCGTCTGAAATAAAAAAAGCTGAACTAAGCGGTTCAGCAGAGAAAAAAATATTCCTTTTTGAAAGAGCAAGTCAGTTTGAACTCCTTGAATCAATTGATAATTCATATATGTGGGTATCTCCTATACCAAAGGAAATACTTGTAAAACATAATCTTGTACAGAAAAGATGTTCTGATTTCAAAAGAAAATATAAAGATGTGCTTGTCTGTCGGAAGGATTATAATTTTAACAGATATGACAGGCTTTTTATAAATCTTGTTGAAAAGGCAAAAAATGAAGTAGAAAATTTTTAAAATAAAGAGGTAGTTTTTTATGATTTATACAGTAACATTCAATCCGGCTCTTGATTATTCGGTCGGAGTGGAAAACCTTAAATATGGTGAAACAAACCGTACAGCTTCTGAAAATATCCTTGCCGGAGGAAAAGGAATAAATGTTTCAACAGTCCTTAAAAATCTCGGTATAGAAAGTACTGCCCTTGGATTCGTTGCAGGATTTACAGGCGATGAAATCGAACGCAGAGTAAAAGCTTCCGGCTGCAAATGCGATTTTATACATCTTGAAAACGGTATGTCAAGAATAAATATAAAAATAAAATCAGATTCTGAAACCGAAATAAACGGCAGGGGAGCTGATATATCTTCAGATAAGCTTGAAATGTTTCTTCAGCAGACTGACAGACTCAAAAATGGTGATGTACTCGTTCTCGCAGGAAGTATACCTGAATCAATTCCTGATACTGTCTATAAAAATATTATGATAAGACTTGCAGAAAAAAATATTATGATAATTGTTGATGCGGAAAAAAATCTGCTTCTTAATGTTCTCGAAAATAAACCGTTTCTTATAAAGCCAAATAATCATGAACTTGGTGCAATTTTTGATGATGAGATATCAGACGGCACAAATAAGGGCAAAATTATAAAATATGCCTCAGTACTTAAAAACAGGGGAGCAAGAAATGTTCTTGTATCTCTTGCCGGTGACGGAGCAATCCTTGCCGCTGAAAATGATAAATTCTATATATGCAATGCTCCGAAAGGAAAAGTTGTCAATTCAGTAGGAGCAGGAGATTCAATGGTTGCAGGATTCATTGCAGGCTGGACAAAATCCGCTGATTACATGGAAGCCTTTAAAATGGGTGTAGCTGCCGGCAGTGCAAGTGCTTTTTCAAAATATCTTGCAGACAGAGAAATAACTGAGGAAATATATAAATCCCTTGAAGTTACTGTGATATAACACACGACAACAAAATTTTATAATTGAAAATAAAAAAATTTTTCATAATCTGTAGGGGCGACCATTGGTCGCCCGTTAGATTTATCGGAATTTCAGGCGGGTAAAGCCCCTACAAATAACAATCATTGAATTTGCGTTAAAAAAAGGAGCAGTTTTTTAAATAATACTGCTCCTCTTATTATATTCAGTTATAAATTCAAGCGACTTTCATCACTTTGTCCATAATTTCTATCGGACTCACCTCTTACATTTTAAAATAGATATGTAAGAAAATTAAATCTTCATTTCAGACACCTTCATAATAAATTTTTACATATAACAGTCAACCTATAGCTTTATGTCAGCCCATTGGTAACACCTTTTTCAAATAGATTTTATTTATAAAAACTGTTAAATCTTCATTTCAGACACCTTCAATGATAATTTTGATAAAATGACTTTCATCATTTTGCTGAATGTCTTGGGGGAATCACTCCGTTCTATGATTTTTTAGTGTAAACTCTCAAAGCCTTAATAATAATCATAGTTACCACAATCCTTTACAAAGGAATCATTCAGTAGTTAATCAGAACTGTACATCTCCATCACCTTATTCTGTAAGTCAGTAAAAGCTTTCTATGTAAAGACAAATATGTCATAAACTGAGGTTATCCTGAACCTCCAAAGGCATTATATCTTTTAAAAAGCATTAGTTCAGTTATTAAAGAAACTGAAAAATCAAGATTATCTTTCAATGCACTGACTTAGAAGTTAGACGTATGGTTTTCTGACGCTGAAATTATAAAACGCTGTATATATCAATAATATGGAATGCAGAAATCAGATATTTCTCAAAATTCCCTTTAAAACTCGTTTATAATCCATGCGTGACTAACCATGAAAGATAATTCAGAATACTGTGATTCGTCTGTTGATTCCATCGGTCACGCCTCCTTTGTGATATTAATTTATACCTGCAACGGAAAACCTATGTTTCCAAGAGCCTTACAGATATATCATCGGCAAGGAAATCATCTGAGGCACTCAGCTGAGATGTAATGCATCTTTTAAGTGTTCCTCTTTCCTTGATATTATAATAGCACATCTTTTGTTGAATGTCAACACTTTTTTTAAAAAAATTTCAGAAAAAATATTTAATATGCCGTTAATATTTAATGCTTGACTTTTTAATATTATTATAGTAAAATAAAAGTACAGGTGTGCGTCTGAAAGACCTGAATAAAACGCTGCTTGCAGCAGACAGGAGAGCATTATGCCGGAAAACAATGAATATACACCAGATTTATATACCCTCGTTGATGAGGAAGGAAATGAACAGACTTTTGAAATGATTGATGCAATGGAGGAAAACGGCATTCAGTACTATGCCCTTACCCCATATCCTGAAGACCTCGGAAATGATGAGCTTGTCATTCTTAAAATGGAAAACGTTGACGGCGAGGATATGCTCGTTTCAATCGATGATGATGACGAATTCGACAGAATAGGCGAAATATTCCTTGAAAGAATCGATGAGATGTTTTCAGAGGATTATGAGGAAGATGAAGAATAATTTTTAAAATTTCCGTTAATTACTATTGATTTTTTAAAAAAACTGTGTTATAATAACTCATGTAATTAAATATTCTGCCTTGTGCGAGCCAGTGTGATTTTTTATAATCCAACACATTATATCAGGGAATTCGTCTCTGACTGGGGATTGCAGACCTCCTGTTCTTACAGACGAAGGGAGCGAGAGACTTTCAGGAGAATACCCACCTGCCGGGAGTGCGGGTTTTATGTATCATACGACGGCAAGGCGGTTTATTTTTTTGTATTCAGCCGGCAATTGCCGGTGTTTCAGATTCTGTGAAATTACCGGCTGACAAGTAAATTCAAAAAAGTGCACTGTTCTTGCTAAAAGACAGTGCATTTTTTTATCCGCTTTATATGTAATTTTGTCGGATTTGAGGAATTTTTTTATTATTTAATATAATTGACAAATTATCTGAAATAATGTTATACTAATTATAATGATTAAAGTTCTGTTAAAAAATATTTAAAAGGATGTGTGATTATGAATATCTGGCATGACATCAATCCTAAACGTATTACTCCATCGGATTTTATCGCTGTTATCGAAATTTCAAAGGGAAGCAAGATAAAATATGAGCTGGACAAGGAAACCGGTCTTATAAGACTTGACAGAATCCTTTATACCTCTACCCATTATCCTGCAAACTATGGCTTTATCCCGAGAACCTATGCAGATGACGGTGACCCTCTTGATGTGCTTGTTCTCTGCTCTGAAACTCTTTATCCGAAAACTCTTGTAAGATGCTATCCAATCGGCGTTATAAGAATGATTGACAACGGCAGGCATGATGACAAGATAATTGCTATCCCGTTCGATGACCCGAATTATAATACCTATAAGGATATAAGCGAAATTCCGGGGCATATCTTTGACGAAATGATGCATTTCTTCAGAGTATACAAGGAACTTGAAAACAAAACAACTGCTGTCGATGAAATGACTGATGCGGACAGTGCAGTTGATATTATCAGTCATGATATCGAAAGCTATATTGATAAATTCTGTAAATAATATATAAACATGAAGGGATTGTGATTTCATTGACATCAGCAGAAAACAATAAGGTTTTATTCGACCCGCAGACACGAGTTGCTCCTCTTGGAATAATCTCAATGGCAGGTACTTCAGAGCTTGGTCAGAAAATTGACAGCTATATGGTAGGCTGGACAAAAAACGGCGGCTATGATAAGGATACTTTCCTCGTTGAGTGCCAGTGCCCGAGATTTGCCTCAGGTGACGGCAAGGGTCTTATAAAATCAACTGTAAGAGGAAATGACCTCTTTATTATATGCGATGTGGGCAACTATAACTGCACATATAAAATGTACGGCAAGGAAAATTCAATGTCACCTGATGACCATTATCAGGATTTGAAAAGAATTATTCAGGCTGCCTCAGGAAAGGCTCACAGAATAAATGTCATTATGCCGATACTCTACGGCGGAAGACAGCACAGAAGAAATTACAGGGAATCCCTTGACTGTGCGTGTGCATTGCAGGAACTTCAGGCTATGGGAGTTTCAAATGTCGTTACATTTGATGCTCATGACCCGAGAGTTCATAACGCTGTACCGCTTATGGGCTTTGACAATGTAATGCCTACCTATCAGGTTTTAAAGGCTCTTTTCAGAGATATTCCGGATATCGATATTTCAAAGGAAAGCTTTATGATTATAAGCCCTGATGAAGGAGCTCTTAACAGAAATATGTATTATGCCTCAGTCCTTGGAGTTGACCTTGGAATGTTCTATAAAAGACGTGACTACTCCAAAATCGTAAACGGCAGAAACCCTATAGTTGCTCATGAATACCTCGGAAATTCCGTTGAAGGAAAAACTGTTTTCGTTGCAGACGATATCATCTCATCAGGTGAATCAATGCTTGACCTTGCATATGCTCTCAAGGAAAAGAAAGCTGAAAGAGTTATTGCATATGCAACATACGGACTCTTTACAAATGGTCTTGAAAAATTCGATGAAGCTTATGACAAGGGTATTATTGACGGCGTATTCGGTACAAATCTCACATACCGTTCAGAAGAACTCCTCTCAAGAGAATGGTTCCATGAGGTTGATGTTTCAAAATATATCGCATACTTTATTGCTGCAATCAATCATGATGTTTCAATAAGTACTATTATTGACCCGCATGAAAAAATAAAAATGCTCCTTAAATCAAGAGGTTAAAAAAATTTTTTCCGTCCGTGAAAAACGGGCGGAAAATTTCATTGTAGTAGGGGCGAACTGTGTTCGCCCGCCTGAAAATTCGGTAAACCTGACGGGCGAACACAGTTCGCCCCTACAAATAACAACCATCGAATTTGCGTTTAAACGAATTACAGAAAATAATCATCTGTATGAAAAAACCGTCTTATTAAAAAAGACGGTTCTTTTTATGAAATCTGTTCAGGATTGATTATATAATCAAAAAGAGAATAGAAATTCTGTGGAATTATTCTGTTTACATGGCATTTTCCGAAATACCAGCCTTTGAATTTACAGTTTTCAATGACATTTTCAAAGAATTTATCGACCTCAAGGCGTTCCATAGGATATTCGCTGAAGCAGTTTTTTATAAATGCAGGAGGTTCATGGCTGATTATATAGTCAACACAGTTATCATTTTCAGCAAGATTTCTGATACCTTCATTTATTTCCTCAGATGATGGAATTTCATGCTCATACCATGTACCGGCTTCACATCTTATATCAATATCCTGACTTTTTCCGCCGCCCATTGTAAATATTTTCTTATTATCTATCGTATACACCTGACCACGCATGAGATGGATTATATTATGTGCGATAAAATGGACTTTTCCGCCGTTCCATTCTCTTGCTTCAAGCTTGTCCAAAACATTGAAATTTTCATGACAGCCGTCAACGAACAGTATATTGTATTTAAGGCTGCTTAATTTTTTGAGGGCAGCCTGTTCCTGTTTGCTGCCGTTCCAGACAAAACCGAAATCACCGCATATTATAAGACTGTCATTTTTTTTAAGCTTTCTTAACTTCGGGTCTTTGAAGCGAGTGATGTCACCGTGAGTGTCGCCTGTTACGAAAATCAAGGATATATCCGCCCTTTCCATATGATGCAGAGATTTTTCCGCACTTGATAAAGTCATTATATCATATTTTTCTGATTAATGCAATCAGAACCGGTAAAAAAATTTAAAAAAATATAAAAAAATACTTTTACTTTACTATAAAATTTGATATAATATATATGCTGATGTAATCCTGAATATAACGCAGGATTCTTTAATCTGTTCCAAGCTTTATGCTTTTGATATAAACACATAAACAAAATATGGAGATGATAAAAATGAAAAGATTTTTTGCAGTTTGTACAGTATTTGTCCTTATGCTCAGCTTTATGCCGTCTGTACATACTGAAGCGGTTTCATTCACGCCGCCTTTTGAAGTAAACAGTGAATCTGCCGTGCTGTACAATATTGACACTGATACAGTCATCTATTCAAAAAATGCTGACAAACAGCAGGCTCCGGCACAGCTCGCACAGATAATGACGGCAATTGTCTGCATTGAAAACTGCAATGACCTTGAAACTGTCGTTTCATGTCCTGATTCAGTATTTACTGAATTTGCTGAATACCGTGAAAAATATCCGAGCATATTTATTCCGGTGGCAGATTTGGAAGCAAATGAAGATGTAAGCATGAAATCACTGCTTTATGCAATGCTTCTTGCCTCATCAACGGAAGCAGCCGGAACTATCGCATACCATATCGGAAACGGCAGCTCAAAAGTTTTCGTTGAAATGATGAATGCAAAAGCTGCTGACCTCGGCTGTACAGATACAGTCTTTACAAATCCTCACGGACTTTATGACCCGCAGCAGCTTACAACTGCAAATGATATGCTTAAAATCGTGAAGTATGCACTTTCCCTTGACCAGTTTGAAAAAATCGCTACTTCTCCAAGCTATCAGATGCCTGCAACAAATATCCATTCAGAACCATGGACTGTTACTCATACAAATCTTATGACAATTCAGGATTCTGAATACTACTGCTCATATGCAAGAGGAATAAAAACCGGATACGGTGACGAAACCGGCAGAGCCCTTGTAACAAAGGGAAGCCAGAACGGCAACAATCATATACTTGTGCTTCTCAATGCTCCGATAGATGACGCAAACGGAAACAGCTGGTATTCTCATATTGAGGACGCTAAAAATCTTCTTGACTGGGCATTTGCCAATCTTTCATACAAATCAGTGCTTACCACTGAACAGGAGGCTCAGGAAGCTAAGGTTTTATGGTCAGCCGGTGACGGATTCGTTATACTCAAGCCGCAGGAGGGCTATAAAATACTCTGGGACAATACTGCAAGCACTTCTCTTATCGAAACAAAAACCACTGTTTTCGATGATATAAAAGCTCCGGTTGCAGAAGGCGATGTTCTCGGAAAAATTCAGCTTGTATATTCGGGAAATGTTATCTTTGAAACAAATCTTGTTGCATCAAAATCAGTTGAACTTTCAAAATCAAAATACTGGGCATCAATGTTTACAGGATTCTTCAAATCCAAATGGTTCGGACTTTCAATCCTTTTCGCACTGATTCTCTCAGCAATATATGTTTCCTACTATGTTTATCAGTACAGGAATATGCTCAATGCAAGAAGAAAGGCTCTTGCATCAAGACCGCAGAACAGAAGACCTCCTCAGAATATGAACAGAAACAGAAAACGCTGATTATATGCAGAAAAATCCTTGTGACATATTTCATAAGGATTTTTTTGTAAAAACAGGCTAATCATTAAAAAAGGAGGATTTTATGAAATTCAGATTCAATTCAAAATACAATACAATAGCCGCATATGTGGTGATTGTATTTGCAATCTGTCTGCTGCTTGCAATGCTCGTTACAAGATTTGATAGATTCAGTTCAGTTCTTTCAACAGTGTTTAAAGTTCTTTCACCGATAATATGGGGACTTATAATTGCATATCTGCTCAATCCTATAATGGTAAGACTTGACAAGTTTCTGACTCCGATAATAAATAAAAAGAAGGAGCACCCGTCTGTAATCCGTGCAACAAGTGTAACAATAACATCAATATTCATGCTTGCCTGCCTCAGTGGCATGATTGCCATGGTAGTGCCGGAGATTTTAAACAGCCTTAATGTTCTTATAGACAATACTCCGTCATATTTCAATAATTTCTATGACAAGGCGATAGAATTTCTTGATAATAATCCTGAAATAAGCTCAACGATAAAATCATGGCTTGAAGAGCAGTTTTCAAGCATTCAGACATCAGTTGTAGGCTGGATATCAGGACTTAAACCTACTATAGAAAACCTGATAACTGCCCTTAAAAACGGCGTTTCATCTGTATTTGTCGGAATAAAGGATTTTATTCTCGGATTTATCGTTTCAATATATCTGCTTTACAATAAGGAAAGTTTCATTGCACAGGCTAAAAAAGTTATGTATGCCGTATTTTCAAAGAAAAGATGCGACAAGCTTTTAAGTATCGGAAAAGATGCAAATATCAAGTTTATCGGATTTATCTCAGGAAAAGCAATAGACTCATTTATAATCGGGGTACTTGCCTTTATCGTTATGAGTATAATGAAAATGCCGTATACAGTTCTTGTAAGCTGTATCATAGGTGTTACAAACATGATACCGTTTTTCGGGCCTATAATCGGTGCAGTTCCGAGTGCATTCCTGATACTGCTCTATAATCCTGCAAAGGTAATTCCGTTTATCATATTTGTTGTAATACTCCAGCAGCTTGACGGAAATGTAATAGGCCCTAAGATTCTTGGAAATTCAATAGGTCTGCCTACATTCTGGATAATATTTGCGATATTCATCGGCGGAGGTCTTTTCGGATTTGTCGGAATGCTTATAGGAGTCCCTGCATTTGCCGTTATATATACTCTTTTCGGAAATGCAGTCAATGAAAAGCTCCAGAAGAAAAATATGAGTACAAATACAGATGATTACCGTTCTCCGGCTGATGCGGAATTTGAACTCCTTGACTATAATAAAAATCAGCCTGCGGAAAAGAAAGACGGTATGATAAACAAGATAACAACTGTAATACTGAAGAAAAAAACCGACAAGGACAGCAAAAATGACAAAAAAACAGATTCTTAATCAGGTTTTCGGATATCCAGATTTCAGAGGAAGTCAGTCCGAGGTTATAGATAATATTCTTGCCGGAAAAGATGTTCTTGCCGTAATGCCTACAGGTGCAGGAAAATCATTGTGCTATCAGGTTCCTGCACTTATGCATGACGGAATTACTATAGTTATATCGCCGCTTATATCCCTTATGAAAGACCAGGTTGAGGCTTTGCGTTCAAACGGCGTATCCGCTGCATTTTTAAACAGTTCACAGTCGTTTCAGGAGTTCAGGGCTGTACTTGATATGGCATATAACGGGGCATTCAAACTCATCTATGCAGCTCCTGAAAGACTGCTTACTCCGGAATTTATAAATCTTGCACTGAATGTGAGAATATCAATGATTGCAGTTGATGAGGCTCACTGCATATCACAGTGGGGACAGGATTTCAGACCAAGCTATTTAAGAATACCTGAATTTATCTCAAAACTTTCATATCGTCCGGTAGTAACCGCATTTACAGCAACTGCTACTGATGAGGTGAAAAAGGATATAATAAAAACTCTCGGACTTAATGAACCTTTCTGCATTACTACAGGATTCAACCGTGAAAATCTTTACTTCGGAATAGAAAAACCTGATGACAAATTTTCTGCTCTTATGAAAATCATTAACCGAAACAGGGACAGATGCGGCATAGTTTACTGTATATCAAGAAAAGCCTCTGAGGAAGTATGCAGAAAACTTTGTGAAAATAATATCCCGTCAGCCTGTTATCATGCAGGTCTTACCGATGAACAGAGAAGAATCAGTCAGGACGATTTCATATTCGACAGAAAAAAAGTTATAGTTGCAACAAATGCTTTCGGTATGGGAATAGATAAATCAAATGTTTCCTTTGTAGTCCACTACAATATGCCTAAAAGTATTGAAAGCTACTATCAGGAGGCGGGAAGGGCAGGACGTGACGGTGAACCGGCTGAATGCGTTATGCTGTGGAGCGGTCAGGATATCCGCACAAACAGATTTCTTATTGAACAGTCCGATAACCCTGATGCTCAGGCTAAGGATATGAAAAGACTTTATGATATTGCAGGATTCTGCAAGACAAGCGGCTGCCTGAGAAAGTATATACTGCGTTATTTCGGGGATAATTCACAATGCACCTGCAATAACTGTTCAAACTGTCTTTCTGATATGCAAATCACTGATATAACAGTTGATGCTCAGAAAATTATATCGTGCATATACAGACTTCAGCAGAAAAACAAAGCTTTCGGCATAAATATTACTGCTGAAATACTTACAGGCGGAAGTTCTCAGAAAATCATGACAAATAATCTTCAGGAGCTTTCAACATACGGCATTATGAAAGAATACAGCATTAAAAAATGTTCTGAAATAATAAGCTATATGCTGGAGAAAAAATATATATCAATTTCTGATTCTGAATATCCTGTGCTTATGCTAAACAATAATTCAGTTTCACTTCTCAAAAACAAGACAAAGGTATTTATGCCGATAAGAAAGAAAAAACCTGAAATCAGAAATACTATCTACAATATCAATATGGAACTTATGGACAGGCTTAAAACTTTAAGAAAGAAAATAGCTGACAGCCTCGGCGTTCCGGCTTATATAGTCTTTTCTGATGC
>DJFA01000020.1:6036-8084 GCA_002431975.1 Ruminococcus sp. UBA5884 | reverse complement strand
GTTTCAGGTGTCGGAAAAGTCAAGACTGAAAAATACAGCGAACCTTTCCTTGAAATCCTTAAAAAAGAAAATGCTGAAAGAAAAGCCGCTGATACAAATGATATATTCAGACTCATAAACAAAAATAAAAACAGGATAAAACTCCCTGAAAATTCTGTTACTGTCAGTGAACTGGCTGAAAGTATATTTTCATCTCTCGGAGTATCCGCTGACAGCAAGCTCCTTACAAATTCAATACTTGAATGGCTTGTTGAAAAAAATTTCCTCTGCAAAAACAACAGGATTTATGATATAACAGAAAAATCTTCATCAGCAGGAATATATAAAAAAATGAAATTCAGAAAAGACGGCAGCCCTTATTATACAATCCTCTATAATTCAGATGCCGGAAAAATGATTATTGACAATGTTTCAGATATCGGAAATGAAAGGAAAAATCTTTATGGCAAAACCTAAAACCCTGTATGTATGCCGTGAATGCGGTTTTGAAAGCCCTAAATGGAACGGAAAATGCCAGAACTGCGGTATGTGGAATACCTTTGAGGAACAGCAGGTGATTTCATCTGCAAAAACTGCAAAACCGTCCGTTATCGGCTCATATGAAATAAATACTCTTTCGGATATAACAGGTGACAGCGATATCCGCTATAATACCGGTATAGGCGAACTTGACAGAGTTCTCGGCGGAGGTCTTGTAAAAGGTTCTGTAGTTCTTCTCGGCGGTGAACCGGGTATCGGAAAAAGTACGCTGCTTTTGCAGATATGCCAGTATCTCGGCGAAAATCATTCAATTCTCTATGTATCAGGTGAGGAGTCTTTAAGACAGATAAAACTCCGTGCTGAACGTCTTGGGGTTTCAACTCCTGATTTGAAGCTCCTTTCAGCCGTTGATGCGGAAAAGGTATGTGCTGCAATCGTATCCGAAAAACCTGAAATAGTTATAATCGACTCAATCCAGACTATGAGTATTCAGCAGATAAATTCAAGTCCGGGAAGCATTACTCAGGTTCGTGAATGCACCAATCTCTTTATGAGAACTGCAAAAAGTGAGGAAATCCCTATGTTTATAGTGGGTCATGTCAATAAGGACGGTGCTATTGCAGGCCCTAAGGTAATGGAACATATCGTTGATACAGTCCTTTTCTTTGAGGGTGAACGCCATATGAATTACCGTATGCTCCGTGCTGTAAAAAACAGATATGGTTCAACAAATGAACTCGGTGTATTTGAAATGCTTGACAATGGTCTTAAAGAGGTCGAAAATCCATCACAGATGCTCCTTTCAGGCAGACCTCACAATGTATCGGGAACGTGTGTTGCCTGCATTATGGAGGGTTCAAGACCATTGCTTGCAGAGGTTCAGGCTCTTGTTGCAAAAAGCGGATTTTCTACTCCGAGAAGAATGGCTACAGGTTTTGATTTCAACAGGCTTGCAATAATAATTGCAGTTCTTGAAAAACGTGCAGGTCTTTTTTTCGGAACTCTTGATGTATATCTCAATATTGTAGGAGGTTTCAGACTTGATGAACCGGCAGGCGACCTTTCCGTTGCTCTTGCATTATGTTCAGGATTGTGGGATAAACCGATAAGTGAAGATGTTACCGCATTCGGCGAAATAGGTCTTGGTGGAGAAATACGCTCTGTTACGCATATAGTCCAGAGAATACGTGAAGCGGAAAGAATGGGTTTTAAAGTATGCATAGTTCCTAAACAGTCGCTTCAGAATATCAATGCAGGAAGATATAATATGCGTATCATAGGCGTTTCAAATCTCAGACAGGCATTTTCTGCTCTTGAATCTATACAATAGAGGTTAATTAACGATAATTCGACAACAAAATTTTACGATTTAAAACAAAAAAATTCCTTTTATTCTGTAGGGGCGAACTGTGTTCGCCCGCTCCAATTTACCAGAATTTCGGACGGGCGAACACAGTTCGCCCCTACAAATAACAACCATCGGATTTGCGTTAAAAAACGCCAATTCGATTATAAAATTTTGTAATTGAAAATAAGGAGTTTTTCGTTTATTCTGTAGGGGCGACCAT
>DJFA01000020.1:5039-5924 GCA_002431975.1 Ruminococcus sp. UBA5884 | reverse complement strand
CAATGGTCGCCCCTACAAAACAAATCTGCATATTATTTAATCTGATTGACGTTAATTCTATATTTTTATACTGTCCATTACTTCTCCGATATTGTTGTTTATAACAAGGTCAGCCTTATTGTCAAGCGGAGTGCTGTCACGGTTTATAAGAACTATGTATCTGCCCCTGAAATAATTTATCAGTCCTGCGGCAGGGTATACGCTGAGAGATGTTCCGCCTATTATCAGCATATCGGCATACTGGAGAGCTTCAACTGAACGGCTTACTGTTATATCGTCAAGCCCTTCATCATAAAGTACTACATCAGGTTTTATTATTCCGCCGCATTCACAAAATGGAATGCCTGTACTTCCTGTTATTTTTGTAACGTCATAGAATTTATGGCATTTTGTACAGTAATTTCTGAGAACAGAACCATGCAGTTCATAAACAGTTTTGCTTCCTGCCATCTGGTGCAGACCGTCAATATTCTGTGTAATTACGGCTGAAAGCCTGTCTTTCTGTTCCATTTCAGCAAGTTTCAGATGAGCCTTGTTTGGCTTTGCAGAAAGACATATCATTTTATCACGGTAAAAATCATAAAATTCTTTTGTATGATTGATAAAAAATCCATGGCTTAAAATTTTTTCAGGAGGATATTTATATTTCTGATTATAAAGACCATCAACACTTCTGAAATCAGGAATACCGCTTTCAGTTGAAACTCCTGCACCGCCGAAAAATACAATTTTATTGCATTCATCAATCATATTCTGTAATTTTTCAAAAGACATGGTAACACTCCTTTATATTATTTTAACGTTATAATTTGAAAAAATCTCCGCCCATTTGAAAAATGTTATCAATAAGTAGGGACGGGATAAAAGTTTTTGCCCAGCTTTTTT
>DJFA01000020.1:0-4904 GCA_002431975.1 Ruminococcus sp. UBA5884 | reverse complement strand
GTTTGAGCAAACGATAGTTTGCTAAATTTAGGGCAAACATTGAGTTAACTCAAATTCGATGGTTATTTTCTGTGATTCGTTTATCTGAAATTAAATTCGTTTTGTAGGGGCGAACTGTGTTCGCCCGTTGGGGTATGCTGTAAACCGAGCGGGCGAACACAGTTCGCCCCTACAGAAACAATCCATCTAATTTGTATTGTTTAAAAAAAGGAACGCTGAAAAATAAAGCGTTCCTTTTAGTATCTGAATGATTGTTATATACCGAGGATTTTTCTGAAATCCTGACTTATTTTACTTTCAAGTGCTACAGCGTCACTGCGTTTATCAGCTTTTGTTGTATAGTATGCTTTGATTTTAGGTTCAGTGCCGGAAGGTCTTATGATAACTCCTGCACCGCCTTCAAGCTGGAATGAAAGCACATCTGATTTCGGGAGAGTGATTTCGGAAACAGTTCCTTCGGAAATATTTTTCTTTTTGCTTGTGAGATAATCAGCAAATTCAACGACTTTAAGACCGGCTATTTCAGATGGATGTGTATTGCGGAGAGAAGTCATGATATTCTGCATTTTTTCCATACCGCTTGCACCTTCAAACTGGAAGCTTTCCTGACTGTGAACATACTGACCGTATTTATTATAAAGATTTTCTCTTGCCTGAAGCAGTGAGATACCTTTTGTTCTGTAGTATGCAGCCATTTCACATATAAGCATTGAAGCAACAACAGCGTCCTTGTCACGCACATAGCTGCCTGCGAGATAGCCATAGCTTTCCTCAAATCCGAATATATAGCGGTTTTCCTCGCCTTTTTTCTCAAGGAATCCAATCTGTTCGCCGATAAACTTGAAGCCTGTAAGGACATTAATTATCTCAACACCGTAATCTTCGGCAATTCTGTCAGCAAGAGCAGTTGAAACTATAGTTTTTACAGCTACAGGATTTTCAGGCATAGTACCTTTTTCAGTTCTCTGGCTGCATATATATTCAAGAAGCAAAGCACCTGTTTCATTTCCTGAGAAAAGAACATATCCGTCAGAGGAAGGAACAGCAATGCCTACTCTGTCAGCGTCAGGGTCTGTTGCAAGGAGAAGGTCAGGCTTGCATTTTTCACAGAGTTCAAGACCAAGGGCAAGGGCTTCACGGATTTCAGGGTTAGGGAACGGGCAGGTAGGGAAGTGACCGTCAGGATTTTCCTGTTCAGGAACAACTGTCACATCATTTATGCCGATTCTTTTGAGTATTGCACGGACAGGCTTGTTTCCTGTGCCGTTAAGAGGTGTATATACAACTTTAAGACCGCTTGAAGCACAGAGTTCAGTATTTATACCCTGTTCAACAACCTTGTCGAAATAAGCGTTGATTACATCATCACCGATATATTCTATCATGCCGTTTTCAACAGCATTGTCAAAATCAGTATCTTTTACGCCTTCAAACATATCAACAGAGCTGATTTTTTCAAGAACTTTTTCAGCAGCGTCAAGAGTCATCTGGCAGCCGTCATCGCCGTATACCTTGTATCCGTTGTATTTTGCAGGATTATGGCTTGCAGTAACAACGATACCGGCATTGCATTTAAGGTATCTTACAGCGAATGAAAGCATAGGAGTAGGCATAAGCTCTTTATAGAGGTATACCTTTATGCCGTTTGCAGCGAGAACGCAGGCAGCGGCTTTAGTGAACACATCAGAATTTATTCTGCTGTCATGGGCGATAGCCATGCATGGATTTTCATATGTTTCGTTCACATAGTCAGCGAGTCCCTGTGTTGCACGTCTTATTGTATAGACATTAAGTCTGAAAGTACCTGCACCGATAACTCCACGCAGACCGCCGGTACCAAATTCAAGGTCACGGTAAAATCTGTCCTTTATAGCATCATCATTTCCTTTGATGGAAAGGAGTTCAGCCTGAAGCTCAGGGTCAAGCACAGCTTTTTCACACCAGAGATTGTACAATGATAATTCCTTGTTCATAAAAAATATTCCTCCATTTCAGTCACTGTATATGCAGTGATGTTATTATATAAACCTTAACAACAGATATATTATAGCACATTTCTTATGACTTGCAAAGAGATTTAATAATAAAATTTAAAAAATCCTAAAAAATAAAAGATTTTTAACATAATATCTCAGATTTATCTGCCGGAAGAATGTTTTTTAGCATTTTTCTTTGCGATTTTTGCGAGTTTTTTTGCCTGAAGCAGAGAGAGAGGAGATTTTTTTTCAGGACGCACATCATGGTCACCGGCTTCAAGTTCTTTATAATTTTCAGATACTATATTATCCTCGGCGTTTATGCTGTTAATCTGATTGTTATAGTTTATCTCCATGCCTTTTATTTCAAACTGTTTATCCTGAGCATTTTCAAACATCATATTGCCGTTTTCCTTTTTCATGACAACAACAGGCTTTGAAACGGAACTGTCATCAGAAAAGCCCTCAAATTCTCCTGCAAGGCTGTCAGCGGATTCAATGTCAGCAAAATCCTTATGATTTTCAGAGCTTACTATATTGTCATGCCATTCGTCATCAGAGGGTTCTGCGTTGTCCTGCCATTCATCAGAGGGTTCTGCATTGTCCTGCCATACATCGTTATCATCCTCTTTTTCAGAATGATATGCGGGAATATCAAAATTATCATTTTTTCTGCGGATAAATGTAAAGATAGGCTGCATATGTGATGAATCAGTGTATACAAATGTTTCGCTGTTGCTTTCATTGTCATTTACTATATATTCAAGGAATCTGAATGAAGGCAGAAAAACACATTCATATTCATCAACGCATATAATCTGCTTTATGTACAGATTTCCGAGAGTTTTCATAGTTATGAATGCATTGTATTCAGAGCTGTCATTTCCGGTTGCAGTACCGAAAAATACTCTGCCGTCAGAAGCAAGTATAACTGTGATTTTCATTTCAAGACTGAAATAATTATCACCGCAGATATGCTTTTTCATTTTAAGAAAATCAAGTGCCGTTTTATATAAATCCATTTTTTTAAAGCCTCCCTGTCTGAATGATATATAATTATTATAATATGAAATGATGTTAAAAATCAATGATTAATAACAGTTTTATTAAAAATATATAATTGATACGGCAAAAAACAGTCAGAGCGTATACAAAATGCCGTTTGCAGAATGAAAAAATGTTGTAAATCCAGAATTTGTACGCCCATAAACACGAAATATGCGGTTTGTTGTAGAAATAACTATAAAAGCATGAAAATCAATTGACTTTTTTATTTAATTATGATATAATCATTTCATTATAATAAAAGTGAAAGGATTGGTAAACAATATGAAAAATATTCTGTTTGCAGCATCTGAATGCGAACCTTTTATAAAAACCGGCGGTCTTGCTGATGTAGTAGGCTCACTCCCGAAAGCTATTGACCCGAAAAAATATGATGTAAGAGTCATCATTCCTAATTATAAATGTATAAAATGGGAGCTTAGAAGCAAGTTTGAATACGTTTCTCATTTTTATATGGATATGGGAAAACATCCTATGCATGAATATGTAGGTATAATGACATATAAATATGACGGCATCACATACTATTTCGTGGACAATGAAAAGTATTTCGGCGGCGATACTCCATATACAGATAATCTTATGTTTGATATGGAAAAATTTTTCTATTTCTGCAAGGCTGTACTTGCAATAATGCCGGTTATCGGTTTCAGACCTGATATAATCCATTGTCATGACTGGCAGGCGGGTCTTATCCCTGTTTATATGCGTTCAATATATGCTGAAAATGATTTCTACAGAAATACAAAGGCTATAATGACTATACATAACCTCAGATTCCAGGGCGTATGGGATATCGAACATTTCAGATATCATACAGGTCTGCCTGAATATATGTATACCTCTGACAAGCTTGAATTTACTCCTGTAAATCCTGAATACAAGAAAAATGCAAATATGCTCAAGGGCGGCCTTGTATATTCAGATATCATAACAACTGTAAGCGAAAGCTATGCTAAGGAAATCCAGACCGCATATTACGGCGAAGGTCTTGACGGTCTTATGAGATGCAGAAACAATTCACTCTTTGGAATTGTAAACGGTATAGACTACAAGACTTATGACCCTCAGACCGATAAGAAAATATATAAAAATTTCAGTGCCAAAAATATCAGCGGCAAAAAAATTAATAAGACTGAACTCCAGAAAGAACTCGGTCTGCCGGTTGATGAAAATAAAATGATTATCGGCATAATCTCAAGACTTACTGACCAGAAGGGTCTTGACCTTGTAAACTGCGTTATGGACGGCATTGCTGATGATAATGTTCAGTTCATAATAATCGGTACAGGTACGGCTCAGTATGAAAATATGTTCAGGTCTTATCAGCAGTATCATGGTGACCGTGTTTCTGCTAATATTTTCTATTCAGATGTACTCGCTCATAAACTCTATGCGGCTGCTGATGCAATGCTTATGCCGTCACTTTTTGAACCATGCGGTCTTACTCAGCTTATATCTCTCAGATACGGAACTCTGCCGATTGTTCGTGAAACAGGCGGTCTTAAAGATACTGTAAAGCCTTATAATCAGTATGAAGGTACTGGTACAGGCTTCTCATTCGCAAACTATAATGCTCATGAAATGCTCAATACTATAAATTATGCAAAACAGGTATTCTTTGAATCAAGAGATGAATGGGACAAGATGGTTGTAAGAGGCATGAAAGAAGACTTCTCATGGAGAGAATCCGCTAAAAAATATGAGGCTCTTTATAACAGACTCTGTCCGCAGTAATATCTTAACGCAAATTCGATGATTATTTCTGTAGGGACTTCCCTAAGTTCGCCCGCCTGAAAATTCGGTAAATCTGACGGGCGAACACAGTTCGCCCCTACAAGAAAATTCATTATTTTCAATCAT
>DJFA01000033.1:4694-24909 GCA_002431975.1 Ruminococcus sp. UBA5884 | reverse complement strand
TCAAGTTTTTTAAGCGTTTCCTCGGTTTCAATGAGTTTCTGACTGCGGAGAGTATTGTAATACTGGAAAAGAACCATTGTTATTATAAGTATCTGATAAACGAACTGAATTATGTTATTTTTCTGGCTGTCAAGAACGCTTGTATCTGAATAGTATACAATAAGAAAAGCCATATGTATTGAAGTAAATGCAACCATAACCATAAGATGCGATATATTTTTGCGGAAAGACTTATCACGGATTTTATAGATTACACAGCCTGAAACACAGGCAATAAGCAATAAGTCCTGAAGAATTATCATTCCGGCGGCACATGTAGAGTTGGCAATTCTAAATTCATCTGTAGTAGGCATATGAAATATTTTTTTAACAAGAGCTTCAGTGGATAAAGTAACTGCTCCTGAAATGAGTACCGTCATGATGAACATAACAAATTTTTTAAGCAGTGAGTCCTTATATGCAATAAGCAGAAAGACAACTACTACCGAGAGTTTCATAATAGTCTGAACAAGTTCTGATGAATTGTTGCTGAGTATAAATAATAAAACAAAAACAAGCATTGAATAGTAAATTATACTTTGAACAATTAAAGGGAATTTTTGTTTCATAACCTGATTCCATGAAAATATAATTATTACTATCTGAAAATACATTTCTATAAGATATATTATTGTATCCATTTATTCGCCTCCAAGGAATTTAATGAATCTGTCATTTGATTCTTTAAAACGTCTTTGACTTATAGGCAGAGTTATTTCATTTTTAAGAGTGAAATAATATCTGTGGATATCGCTTATAAAATTCATATCAATACAGATACTGTTATGACAGCGTAAAAAGTATGGGGGCAGCTGGTCTTCAATAGCTGAAAGCTTTATTTTGAATGAACAGAGTTCATTTCCGGAAATATCCCTGAAAAATAATTTCCGTTCTGCACTTTCGATATAAACAACATTTTTCAGAGAAACTTTTCTGGTATTGCTTTTAGTGATGTTGATAATTACAAAATCATCTTGTTCATTAATTTTAAGTTTTTTTAATTTACTGATGATTTTTTCAACTTTTTCACTGGTAAAAGGCTTTACAAGGAAGCCTACAGGGTCAGTTTCAAAAAATATTTCCTCACAGTATTTCTGATAAGCAGTAATAAATACTATTTTTATTTCAGGATATATTTTTTTTGCAAACTGAGCAAATTCAATACCATTTTCCCGATTTTCGAGTTCAATATCGATAAAAAGAACGGAAATTCTGTTTTTCAGAGCATTACAAGCCTGAGTTTTATTTACAGCGATATAGATAAGTACATTTTTGTCGTTGAGGTTATCACATAGCAGCTGTTTTAGTTTTTCGCAGGAAAATTTATTGTCATCATATATAAGGCAATTATTCATTTATGGTTCACATCTCCTTTTTTGCAGCGTTAATAATTATTATATCACATCAATTTACTTTTTTCAACATTCATGTTAATGTGTTTACAAAAAAATAGTATTATTTTTCTTATAAAAACATAAAAAAAAGAAGCCGAAGCTTCTTTTTTTTAAGCTGGGATTTATTTTGCAGTTTTTATAAACTTGTTGATTAACATTGCAGGAAATTTTCTGCACATTTCATTATAGACATCATTGCTTGTATGATAGAATTTATTTGACATTTTAATTTTTTCAGTAAGATTATAGATTTTTCTGAAATCGCTGTTTTTATAAACTTCCGGAGAAGAACTTATAACATTTCTTATATTCTGATTTATTTTTTCGGAAACGGATACTTTCTTTTCAAGCGGAATATCAGAGTTTATTTCATAAGGGCATTGCTGTTTAAGCTCCTCGAAAGCAGAATTGATATCTGAAATGAATTTATCAGTCTGATTTTTAAAACGCATAAGTTTTTCATTAATCTGAATGAAATATACAGTAGCTGTTATAGCAATTCCAAGAATAAGAAACATTAATATATATGTAATACTCATAATTATCACTCCTTTGATTAAAATTATAGATGATAAAAGTAAATTCTGCTATCATATTAATGTAAAAATGATGTAAATAATGCGGATTTTAAGATAAAAAAATTCTTTTTTTGTTATATATGCATCAAAATATTGTATTCTATAAAAAAATATAGTATAATAAAACCAAAATTATATTATGGAGGAGAGCATAATGACAAAGGAAGAACTTATTTATTTAAGCCGTCAGTTTGCGAATATGTTCGGAGTTCCTGTGCGTATCTATGAAAATAATGAGAAAATTTTTTATTATTCAGTAGCAAATCTTATTTCAGACCCGATAATTCTTTGTCAGAATGAAATATTAAAGGAAAATTCAGATGTAGGATACTATATATACAATAATTATTTTTATTATGCAGCAGTACGCCATGAGCAGTATCTGTTTGCGGCAGGGCCGGCAAGCGAGCTGAAAATTTCAGAGCATGAGCTTAAAAAATTCGGATTTATGCTTGGAATTGAAAATGATGAGCTGCCGGTTTTTGTTTCTGAAATGAATACTTTGTCAGGAATACATCTTGATTCGCTTATCCAGTCAGTTATTTTATATAATTTTGCAGTAAACCGTACTATGTATGATATTTCTGATATACGCATAAAGGAATCTGAACAGAATAATCTCTCATCGGAAATGAAAAAGAGTAATATCTGTGTTTCAGATACTGATTTTTATGCGAATAATTCAAGGTCATTTTCAATTGAAAATGATATTACAAGAAAAATAATGAATGGTGATGTAAATGGTCTTATTGAAGGAGCAACAAAAGTTCCGTCTGTAAGTTCAGGACAGCTTGCACCGCATCTTTTAAGGCATTACAAGAATTTTTTCATACGTCTTGAAACAATATCAGCAAGAGCCGCTTTAAAAGCCGGTCTTGATGTTGATGAGGTTTTCTCAGCAGAGGAGAAATATATTGCAAAATGCGAATCACTCAGCAGTATTGACCGCATAAAGAATCTCCAGTATCATATGATTCTTGATTATGCTGACAGAGTTGACAAGCTTCATCAGTATAACGGGCATCGTTCTGAACTTGTCCGCAAAATAACAAAATACATACGCAGCCATATCTCAGAGCCGATAAAAACTTCTGATATCGCTGAATATCTGGATAAAAGCCGTGGAGGGCTTACTACAGAATTTAAAAAACAGACAGGTATGAATTTATCTGATTTTATAAAACTGAAAAAAATTCAGGAGGCGGAAGAACTGCTTTATGCAACTGACCAGAGTCTTGCAGCTGTAAGCAGTTTTCTTGGATTTTCTTCGCAAAGTCATTTCTGTAAATCATTCAAGGAGATAAAAGGCATTACTCCTACAGAGTACAGAAAGAAAAAATAATTTTAAGTTACAAAAATATAAATCTCTTGACAAATATGCAATACAAAAATATTCCTCTATGATAAAATAAAACCATAAATTAACGTATATTTAAAGTTTATCAAATTTATAAGGGAGGAATAATCATGCATTTTAAAAAGGCAGCGGCAGGACTTACAGCATTGCTTTGCAGTGCCGGAATGCTTATGTATATGCCGCAGAGTATAAATAAAACATATGCATCAGAACTGGTTTTCAATGATTTTGAGATAAATTACGGTGGCTGGTATGGAAATTCTGATTCAGTAAAGCTTTCAGCTGAAAATAATTCAGGTTTTGAAAATTCAAGAGGCATGATGGTAGAGGGAAGAAAATCTGCTTCAGACGGAGCAAGTTCTTCAAAAGGCTTTTATCTTGAGGGCGGAAAGGAATATACATACAGCGTTCAGGTTTACAGTGAAAAGGCTCAGAAATTCCATCTTTCACTTCTGTGTATAGATATGGAAACAGGAGAGGAAACAGTAAAGGAACTTGTTTCAGAAAATACCGGTGCAGGAGAATGGAAGGAGCTTTCCGCAGAATATACTGCTCCTGAAAACAGCTATGAATTTAAGCTCACAATTACAACTGACAGTACAGATGATTTTATTTTTGACAATGTAAAAGTTACTTCAAAGGAAAACGGAAACAGCGTTTATGCAGCCTCATCAAAAAAAGGTCTTAAAGATGAATTTGCGGATTATTTCAGAGTAGGAAATATCCTCAACGGCGGCACTGTAAAAAATTCAACTATAACTGCAAGTATGCTTGTTGATTATAACAGTATTGAATGTGAAAACGAGATGAAGCCTGATGCTACTCTTGTACAGTCACAGTGCAGCGGAACAAATATCGGAGTTTCACTCAATAATGCAGCAAGTATTATGGATTTCTGTGTAAATAACAATATTGCAATGAGAGGTCATACTCTTGTATGGCACAGCCAGACTCCTGTATGGTTTTTCAAGGAAAATTTCAATGCGTCCGGAAACTGGGTATCATCATCAGTTATGGATCAGCGTATGGAAAGCTATATAAAGAATATGTTCAATGCTATAAAAACTCAGTATCCTGACCTTAATCTTTATGCATATGATGTTGCAAATGAATGCATAAGCGATGACAGCAACAGAACTGCAAATAACGGCGGTTCAAGAGAACCGGGTGAAAATATAAGCGGTCAGTCGCCATGGGTTCAGGTTTATGGTGACAACAGCTTTGTTGAAAAAGCATTTACATATGCAAGAAAATATGCTCCTGAAGGCTGTGACCTTTATTATAATGATTATAATGAATACTGGGACCATAAGCGTGACGCAATTTATAATATGTGTAAATCACTCTATGAAAAAGGACTTCTTGACGGAGTAGGAATGCAGTCGCATATAAATGCAAACTATGACGGATTTTCAGGAGTTTCAGCATATACAACGGCTATGAAGAAATATCTTTCAATAGGCTGTGATGTTCAGATTACTGAACTTGATATTTCAACTGAAAACGGAACATACACCGCTCAGCAGCAGGCTGACAAGTATAAGGCAATTTTTCAGGCTGCAATGGACTGGAACAAAAATCCGTCATCTGACGGACGTGTGACGGCAGTATGCATATGGGGGCCGAATGATGCAAATACATGGATAAAAACTGAAAATGCTCCTTTGCTTTATGATACAAATCATCAGCCAAAGCTTGCATATACAACTCTTACTTCAATGATTCCCGAGTCTGAATGGGGCGACGGAAGCAATTACAGCGGAGACGGCGGCACTGTTGAACCGAATGAATACGGCTGGTATTTCCACAGTACTTTTGAGGGCGATACAGACAGCTGGAGCGGACGTGGTGCAGCTGATATCCTTACAAGCGGACGCACTGCATATGTCGGAAATGAATCACTTCTTGTTGAAAACAGAACTGCTGCATGGAATGGTGCTTCAAGACCTATAAGCTCAAGAGCATTCATTGCAGGCAATGAATACAGTTTCAGTGCAAATGTCATGTATTTTGACGGCAGTCAGACCGATAAATTCTATCTCAAGCTCCAGTATACAGACGCTGACGGAGAAACTCAGTACAGCACAATAGCAGAAGCTACAGCTGTAAAAGGCGAATGGGTACAGCTTGCAAATAAAAATTATAAAATTCCGTCTGATGCTTCCAATATGGAAATCTATATTGAAACAGCAGAAACAACCAATAATTTCTATGTAGATGAAGTTATTGGTGCAGTAGGCGGAACTTCAATAATTGGTGCAGGAGAATCAAAGGATATAACTATAGGTGACGTAAATTCTGACGGAGTAATCAATATATATGACCTCAGTGCAGCTAAAAACGGCTATATCAGCGGATTTGCCGACAGCTATTCAAAGCTTGCAGCCGATGTTGACCAGAATGGAAAAGTTGATTCTGATGATATAATTCTCCTTAAAAAATACATCCTCGGAACTATCACAGAATTTCCAAAGGCTGAACCGGTAATTGATACTGCTGCAATGGAACAGCTTTTTTCCGGTATAACTCCTGCAAAAAGCTATAAGGCAGACGGCGAAAACAATCCTCTTTATACACAGCGTTTCGGTGCAGACCCCGGAGTTATGGAATATAACGGCAGAATTTATGTATATATGACAAATGATGTCATTGAATATGACAGCAATGGCAATGTTACTGAAAATACTTATGCACTTGTAAATAAAATAAACTGTATTTCATCTGATGACATGGTAAACTGGACTGACCACGGAGCAATAGAAGTTGCAGGTTCATCAGGTGCAGCCAAATGGGCAACTTGTTCATGGGCTCCATGTGCTGCTCATAAGACTATCAACGGAAAAGAAAAATTTTTCCTCTATTTCTGCAACGGCGGAAATGGTGTAAGCGTTCTTACTGCGGACAGTCCGGAAGGTCCATGGTCTGACCCTCTCGGAAAGGCACTCATTACAAGAGCAACGCCTAACTGCGGCGATATCACATGGCTTTTTGACCCGGCTGTTTTTGTTGATGATGACGGAACAGGATACCTTTGCTTCGGCGGCGGAGTTCCTGACGGAAAAACTGCTATGCCGGGAACTTCAAGAGTCGTAAAGCTCGGTGATGATATGATAAGCCTTGCCGGAAATCCTGTTACAATTGATGCACCATATCTCTTTGAGGATTCAGGAATTAATAAAATCGGAAACAAATATTATTATACATACTGTTCAAACTGGCAGACATCAGGCAATCAGTACGGCATGACAAGCGGTGCTATTGAATATATGACAGCTGATAATCCGCTCGGACCATATACTTACGGCGGGGAGCTTTTCAAAAATCAGGGAACATTCTTCGGATATTACGGAAACAATCATCATTCAATAACTTCACTTGACGGACAGCTTTACCTTTTCTATCATAACCGTTCAGTAGAAGGTGCTATGGGTATTGAAGGAAATTACAGAAGTCCTCAGGTTGATAAGATAACTATGAACGGAACTAAGATAAATGCGGTTACCGGAACAATGTCAGGCATTGCACAGAAAAAATCAATCAGCCCATACAGCAAGGTACAGGCTGAAACTATGTCAAATCAGGCAGGAATAAATGTCCGTGGACTTGGAAATACAGTTGTTACTGATATTGACAAGGGCGACTGGATAAAAGTCAGCGGAGTTGATTTTTCAAAAGGTGCTTCATCAGTAACTTTGAATGTTTCATCAAAATCAGGCTGTGCAGTTAAAGTATGCACAAAATCTCCTGACGGAAATGCAGCTGCATATGCTGAAATTCCGGCTGGCAGTTCAATGAGTGAAATTACAGTACCTCTTGTAAACAGTATCAGCGGTACTCAGGATATTTATTTCATATTCAGCGGTCAGGCAGAATTTGATTACTGGTATTTTTCATAATAAGATAACATTTTTTCCTTATCAATTAAAAAATCCGGTCAGTTCACATTGAACTGACCGGATTGCTTTTATTGTTTTTCAATAGTTCCTGAATCAAAATACAGAGTATACTCAATTTCATACGGGGTACTCATAGCCGTAGTATCAGCAAGAACCGGCATTTTATAATCAAAACCTGTTACCGGAATTTCAAATACTGAATTTCCGTCAGAGTTTACCGGATAATATTTTTCTCCGTTTACTGACATATAATCATAGTTTGAACTGCTCCATGCTATTTCAGCAGAAGCTTTTCCGTCTGTTACAGTGAGTTTTGCAGGCGACTGTATTTCAGCACGACCCGAACCGCCTTCAAGTGCAACATCAATATTGTAAACGCCGTCACTCAGTCCAAGGCTTTCAACATCAGCAATTACTCCGTCATTAAATGCCTCGGGAGGCAGTGAATCAGACCGTACAAGCAAAGTTCTGTCATACCATGATTCTTTCTTTTTGCTGTATGCGGCACATTCTATTCCGTAGTCAAGAGCTTCAACCGGTATTGTGAATGTATGAGAGCCGTCAGCAGTTTCTTCAAATGGTATATATTCATCTGAATCAGCATTTTCGGCTTCATCACCTGTACCCATGAAAAGATAGAGATAACCTTTTCCGCCCATGGTCATTACAGCTGTCATATTTCCGTCTGAAACGGTAAGCTTGCAGTCAGTGATATTGAACATTGAAGAACTTGAATCAACTTCAACAGTATATGTTCCATCTTTGATATCCTTGCCATAAACGGCAGTCATTCCGTCCTCAACAACCTGTTTTACAGGAGCAGTTTCCTGAACCGCAGATGTTTCAGTGATTTCAGTCTGAACCGCTGATGAGCTGTTCGGATTATCTGAACAGCCTGTCATCAAAGCGGCAGAAAATATTGTCAGCAATAAAATTGAAATATACTTTTTATTCATATTATTTACCTTTTTCTTTGCTAATAAAAACAATGAATTTTTATTCTGTAGGGGCGAACTGTGTTTGCCCGTTATGGTTTATCAATGATTTTCCATACAGAAAACAAATATCAGAATTATGGTTTAACCATAATTCAGGCGGGCGACCAATGGTCGCCCCTACAGATATTTATGTTATTTTATTGAATCAATAGCAGCCTTTGCATGGTCAACATATATCTGACGGATATCTTCATTTTCGCCAAGTCCTCTTACAAGGCAAGTAACTTCATATCCGGCATTTTCAAATGTTTTTTTCCATGAATCGTCTTCATCGCCAGCCATATCATTATTTGCATGGTCACCGGCTACAACCATAAGAGGTTCAAGGACTACTTTTTTATAATTTCCGGCTTTTACCTTTTCAAGTACATCATCAAGTGAAGGAGAAGCTTCAACAGTTCCTACAAAATAGTTGTCATATCCGTCAGCGGTGAGCATATCCTGTAATTTCTGATATACTTCATTTGAATCGGCTTCAGTGCCATGACCCATAAAGCATATAGCTGTTTCACCGTCATCATATTCGGAAGTCCAGTCAGTTATAGCTTTTTCAACTCTTTTGAAGTCGTCATCACTTGTAAGGAGAGGTTCACCGAATACAACCTTGTCAAATGCGTCTGAATAGTTTCCGACAGCTGCAACGAGTTCATCATATTCAAGACCGTTCATAAGATGAGTTGGCTGTACAACAAGAGTTTTTACTCCGTTGTCAACAGCTCTTTTAAGAGCGGCATCAATATCATCAATAAGTACGTTGTCACGTTTATTTACATGGTCGATTACAATATTTGCAGTAAATCCACGTCTTACTGAATAGTCAGGGAATGCAGCTTCAAGGTCATTTTCGATTGCACCGATAGTCAGTCGTCTGCTGTCATTGAAGCTTGTACCGAAGCTGAGAACGAGAAGTTCATTTTCGCCGATTCCGTCCTGATTTCTTACGTTGTCAAGTGAAGCGTCACCTGTATCATAATTTTCATCATTATCAGCATCTGAATTTTCAGAATCTTCGGCACTGTCTTCACTTTCAGAAGATTCATCAGCAGCACTTGTTTCAGCATCTGAGCTGTCAGCAGATGTTGTTTCTGCATTGGTTTCAGCGGCAGAGCTGCTTTCCTTTGAACTGCTGTCTGATGATGCATTTCCGCAGGCAGTGAGCATGAGTGCAGCAGCTGCTATTGCAGCGATAATAAACAATGATTTTCTTTTCATAATAAAAAATACCTCCAATCAAATCAGAGGGGCAATAAAAATGTGCCGGTAATGAAAAAACGGCACAGCAAATAAAAGTCTTTCAATGGACTTTTTATGCGTACAATCATTTACCTCGTGATTTGGAATACTATTCCTGTACTGACGAACGGCAGGTTTCCTGACTTACAGGTCATAACGCATGAAAAAAAGCCTTCCCGATAAATAAATCAGTGACATAAAAATATTTTTCATACTTCCTGAATACAGTGACGGGTTCGCACAGGATTCACACCTGTTTCCCTTTTACCTCTGATACATACCATGTTCAGAGCACCGTTTATCTTTTTTAAATTTTTATATATACAGAACTATATTCATAAGTATATCATAAAAATGAAATATTTCAATATTATAAAAGAAATATCGTATGCTTATACTAAACATTCATTGAATTCTTGATAAAATTTTTGTGATTTGACAAGGCATTGCGGCAATGATATAATAAAATAACATAAATTCAAATGGAGATGATTTAAAAAATATGAAATACAGGTATTTTTCTGTTATTTTTTTAATTATAGTTATATTTACAGGCTGTTCTGCAAATGATTCTGGTAATGAAAAAAACAGTCTTGTCCTTAAAGAAAGCGTAAATCTGCTTTATGCACAGCAATTTTCAATAGACCGCTATGAAAACGGCTGTTCATTGATTAAAACGGCTGACAATACAAGTTATCTGATAGTGCCGGAAGGGCAGGATATACCGTCAGATATTGATTCTGATATGAAAATAATACGTCAGCCGGCAGATAATATATATCTTGCGGCAACTTCTGCAATGGGATTGTTTGATGCTCTCGGAGAGGGGAGTGCTATAAAATTTTCTGGTACAAAGGCTGAAAACTGGTATATCGACTATGCCAGAAAAGCTATGGAAAATGGTGATATGCTCTATGCCGGAAAATACCGTGAACCTGATTATGAGCTTCTTGTTTCAGAAAACTGTGTTCTTTCAGTTCAGTCAACTATGATAAATCATAACCCTGATGTAAAAGATAAGCTTGAAGAACTTGGAATAACTGTATTTACTGACTTGTCAAGCTATGAAACACATCCTCTCGGACGCAGTGAATGGATAAAGGTATACGGTGAAATGACAGGAAAACAACAGCTCGCTGAGGAGCTTTTCAATGAACAGGCTTCACAGCTTAATTCCGGAAAAGCTTTTGATGATACAGGAAAAACAGCAGTCTATTTCTATATAACAGATTCAGGTCAGATAGTAACAAGAAAATCAGGCGACTATATCACACGAATGATTGAACTTGCCGGAGGAAAAAATGTTTTTGAAAATCTCGGAAATGATAACGCTTCATCTGCTGTTACGGTAGAGCCTGAAATATTCTATGAAACAGCAAAGGACGCTGATTATATAATCTATAACAGCACAATAAGCGGTGAGATAAATTCCGTTGATGAAATCATTTCAAAATATGAACTGCTTGCCGGATTCAAAGCTGTTGAAAACGGAAATGTATGGTGTACTAAAAATAATCTTTTTCAGGAAACAATGAAGCTTGGAACAGTTATCAGGGATTTCAATGCAATTTTTACTGATACAGCTGATGAAAATCCACCTGAATTTTTATATAAGCCGGAGGAAAACTGATTTTGAAAAAAAGATATACAATTCTTTTTATAATTCTGATACTGCTTGCCGTTTCAGCGTTTGCAGTCAATGTTTTTACAGGAAGTGCCAGTATTTCACTGAAAGAAGCTTTTGATACAGTATTTTTAAAAAAAGAAAATGATACAGCGTATAATATCCTTATGAAAATACGAATACCAAGAACACTGGCAGCAATGCTTCTTGGCGGAGCATTGGCTCTGTCAGGATATCTGCTCCAGACTCTCTTTCATAATCCGATAGCAGGACCTTTTGTGCTTGGGATATCGTCAGGGGCAAAGCTTATAGTATCTCTTGCAATGATAGCTTCTGTAAGTCTTTTCCACAGAACAGGTTCATTTATAATGATAACTGCATCATTTGCCGGTTCAATGCTTTCCCTTGGCTTCATACTTCTTATATCAAGAAAAGTAAACAGAATGTCAATGCTTGTAGTATGCGGTGTTACAATAGGATATATCTGTTCAGCCGCCACAGATTTTGCGGTTACATTTGCAGATGATTCTGATATAGTCAATCTTCATAACTGGTCGATGGGTACATTTTCAGGAACATCAATGGATAATGTAAAGGTAATGGCAGTTACGGTTATTATCGCCTCAGTATGTACATTTATGCTTTCAAAACCTGTTGGAATATATCAGCTCGGAGAAAATTATGCGTCAAATGCAGGGGTAAATGTGCGTATTCTGAGGATATGGCTTATAATTCTTTCAGGATTTCTTTCAGCCGTAGTTACTGCATTTGCAGGGCCTGTATCATTTGTGGGAATAGCTGTTCCGCATATAATACGTTCAGCGGCAGGAACTTCAAAGCCTATAATACTGATACCGGCGTGTTTCCTTGGAGGAAGTATATTCTGTATGCTTTGCGATATGATTGCAAGAACAGTATTTGCTCCTACAGAACTCAGTATAAGCACAGTTACAGCTATTTTCGGTGCACCTGTCGTTATAGCGGCAATGCTTCGCAGAAAAAAGGGTGAATTATAAATGAATGAAATACTTATTCAGGCTGATGAACTTTCAGTCGGCTATGACAAAACTCTGATAGAAAATATATCATTCAGAATAAAAGCCGGTGAAATAATGACTCTTACAGGGCCTAATGCCTCCGGAAAATCCACAATACTTAAAACTATTGCCGGATATCTGAAAAAAAAAGCCGGAACAGTCTTTATTGACGGAAAAGATGCAGAATTTATTTCTGTAAAGGAAAAATCAAAAAAGCTTGCTGTTCTGCTTACTGACAGGATAAAGCCTGATATGATGACCTGCCGTGATGTCGTTGAAACAGGCAGATATCCATATACCGGATATTTCGGAATTTTAAGCGATGAAGACAGAAAAGAGGTTGAAAAGGCTGTCAGACTGGTTGATATAGCTGAATTTGCTGACAGGGATTTCAATGAAATAAGTGACGGTCAGCGTCAGAGAGTCATGCTTGCAAGAGCTGTATGTCAGAATCCTGAAATTTTAATTCTTGATGAACCGACTTCATACCTTGATATACATCATAAAATATTTTTTCTTGAAATATTACGTAAACTTGCTGATGAAAATAAAATGTCCGTTATACTTTCAATGCATGAACTGGAGCTTGCAAGAATTATTTCTGATTATGCAGTCTGTATAAACAAAGGAAAAATAGTATGTGCCGGAAAACCTGATGATGTTTTTACAGATGAAATGATACAGCGTGTATTTGATATTCCTGAAAATCTTTATAGAAAATATCTTATGTAATATTACAGGGGCGAACATTGTCCGCCCCTGTGAAATTTATCTTCCGAATGAAAAGAGTCCTTTTTTCTCATATGGTTCTGATGAAACTGAAATAAGCTTATAGCCTGTTTTATCTATGACTTCGCTGATTTTGTTTTCGTCAATAGCTTCATCGCTTATAATAACAGTTTCACCCTTTGAATGAGATGATGTTACTTTTTTGACCTTGAATGCATTTCTTACAGCATCATTCATGTGGGATTCACACATTCCGCACATCATACCATCAATTTTAAGTGTTGTTTTAATCATTTTCAATTCCTCCTTGCAATTGATAAAACCTTATATCCCTGAGCTTTTACAGCTTTTCTGATTTTTCTGTCATCAACAGCTGAATCAAGAGTTATAACTGCCTGTCCTGTTTTATAGTCAGCTTCAGCTGATACTACTTCAGGGAGAGCTTCAAGAGCTGATTTTACATGATTTTCGCAGTTGACACACATCATTCCTTTTATTGATATGATTTCAGAAAACTGATTTTCAGAAGGTTTTGTTTTGATTTTTTTATCTTTTCCGTCATCATATATGCGGCAGAAATTAAGTCTTAAAGCATTTGATACAACACAGAAGCTTGAAAGACTCATTGCCGCCGCCGCAAACATCGGATTGAGAGTAAGTCCCAGTGAAACATAAGCTCCTGCCGCAAGCGGAATGCCGATTACATTGTATATAAAAGCCCAGAAAAGATTTTCATGAATATTTTTAAGAGCCGCACGGCTTAAACGGATAGCCGCCGGAACATCAGCAAGAGAATTTTTCATCAGAACAACATCAGCGGCATCAATTGCAACATCTGTTCCAGCACCTACGGCTATTCCGATATCAGCGGCTGTAAGAGCCGGAGCATCATTTATTCCGTCACCGACCATAGCAATTCTGCCATGTTTTTTAAGTGAGCGTATAACAGCTTCCTTGCCGTCAGGCATTACTCCTGCAACAACTTCATCTATTCCAGCCTGAGCGGCTATTGCCTTTGCAGTACGTTCATTGTCGCCTGTGAGCATTACAACTTTTATGCCCATATTTTTAAGCTGACTGACAGCCTGACGGCTGTCTTTTTTAATTGTGTCGGCAACGGCGATAATGCCGTAAAAAGAATTGTCCTTCATGAATAAAAGCGGAGTTTTTCCGTTTTCAGCGAGTTTTTCAGCCTGAGATATGATATTTTCAGGAATTTCAGTCTGCTGACTGATAAATTTCATACTTCCGCCGATAATTTTTTTATCTCCTGCAACGGCAGAAAGACCATTTCCGGCAAAAGCTTTAAAATCAGTTGTATTTTCAGCTGAAACGGATATTTTTTCTGCATATTCAATAACAGCCCTTGCAAGAGGGTGTTCACTCTTTGATTCAAGGGAAACAGCAGTTTTGACAAGTTCAGTTTCAGATATTCCGTCTGCTGTGATTATATCGGTAACTTCAGGCTGACCGCTTGTAACAGTACCTGTCTTGTCAAAAACAGCTGTCTGAATTTTTCCGGTCTGTTCAAGAGAGGCGGCAGTTTTAAAGAGAATACCATTTTTAGCACCTACACCGTTTCCGACCATTATAGCAACAGGAGTTGCAAGTCCTAAAGCACATGGACAGCTTATTACAAGGACTGAAATTCCTCTTGCAAGAGCAAATGAAAAATCTCTGCCGACTAAAAGCCATATTACAGTTGTAATTACTGCTATTGAGATAACAGCCGGTACAAAAATTCCTGAAACCTTGTCAGCGGCTTTTGCGGCAGGAGCTTTTGTTGCGGCAGAACTTTCAACCATTTTTATTATCTGTGAAAGAGTAGTATCCTTACCGACTCTTAAAGCTTCGCATTCAAGATAGCCAGACTGATTTACGGAAGCGGCACAAACTCTGTCACCGGTATTTTTATCAACAGGAATACTTTCACCTGTAAGAGCAGATTCATTTACAGCACTTGAACCGTTTCTTACAATACCGTCAACGGGTATACTTTCTCCGGGTCTTACGATAAATATATCACCCTTTACCACATCAGAAGCCGGAATAGTTTCCTCTTTTCCGTTTCTTATGACGCAGGCAGTTTCAGGAGCAAGTTTCATAAGACTTTTTATAGCATCGGTAGTTTTTCCCTTTGAATGTGCTTCAAGCATTTTTCCGACAGTGATAAGAGTCAGTATCATAGCGGCGGATTCAAAATAAAATTCGTCCATATACATCATTACGCTGTCATTGTCGCCGTGAAGCTGTGCATCAGTCATCATAAACAGGGCATATACGCTCCATACAAATGAAGCCATTGAACCGAGAGCCACAAGTGTATCCATATTCGGAGAGCGTTTTATAAGGCTTTTGAATCCGTTTATAAAAAATTTCTGATTTATTATCATTACGATTGCTGAAAGGATAAGCTGGACAAGTCCCATAGCAACATGATTTCCGTCAAACCATGACGGCAGAGGAAATCCCCACATCATATGACCCATTGAAAAATACATCAGAACAGCAAGAAAAACAACTGAAACAATGAGTCTTTTTTTAAGTTTCGGAGTTTCCCTGTCAGTGAGAGTATCATCAGTCGCAGCAGTTTCAGCACCTTTGAGTGAAGCACCATATCCTGCATTTGTCACGGCATTTATAATATTCTGAGTTGAAGCTGTTCCGTCTACTGACATTGAATTTGTAAGCAGACTTACAGAGCATGATTTTACTCCTGAAACTTTTGAAACAGCCTTTTCAACTCTTGCACTGCACGCAGCACAGCTCATTCCGGTAATATTATATTCCTGCATATTAAAACGCCTCCTATTTCATAAGCTTCTGCAAGGTGGCAACAAGTTCATCAATTACTTCATCGTCACCGTTTCTTATATCACGGGCAACGCAGTTTCTGATATGATTTGCAAGCAGCTCCTTGTTGAAAGCATTCATAGCCGCATTGACCGCAGCAGACTGTATAAGTATATCATTACAATATGCATTTTCCTCTATCATATTCTGAATGCCTCTTACCTGACCTTCAATTCTTTTTAACCGGTTAAGGAGCATTTTTTTCTGTTCATCAGAACGCATGGTAGTTTTTTTACAGCAGTTATTCATTGATTCACCTCCGTTTTTTATATACCCTTACGGGGTATTTTTATTATATACCCATGGTGGGTATTTGTCAAGAGTATCAGAGCATATTTTTCTGAATTTTTGCAAGATACTTTTCAACTTCGGAGATATAGTCCTTTCCGATAGGACTTAAAATGCTGCGTTTTTTGGTTATATAGCCTATCTGCATAATACTGTTTGTATTGATATTGTCTTCCCTGAATGGTACAGCTATATAGTCATTGCCGTTTAAATCCTCGGAAATTATACCGCTGCAAAGAGTATAGCCGTTAAGACCTATCATAAGATTGAGCATGGTTGCACGGTCGCAGGTTTTTATCATTCTGGGATATTCGTTTTCGCTTAAAATCTCCTCAGCAAAATAAAATGAGCTGTGTTCACCCTGTTCAAATGAGAGGCACGGATAAGGTTCAAGCTGTCTGAAGCTTATGGATTTTTCAGCGGCGAGAGGGTGCTTTTTCCAGAGATAAACATAGGCACGGCATTGTATAAGGTTATGAAATTCAAGTTCCTGTTCATGAAGAAGCTTTAAAATAATTTTTCTGTTAAAATCGCTTGTATAGAGTATGCCTATTTCGCTTTTGAGAGAACCTACATCATCAATTACATTCTGAGTTTTTGTTTCACGCATGGCAAATTCAAATTCAAGCATATTGTATTTTTTTGCTGTTTCAGCAAAGGCTTTTACAGCAAATGAGTAATGCTGTGATGAAACGCCGAATTTTTGTTTTATATTTCTGTTTTTGCTGTATTTTTCGGAGATAAGCTCATAATGCTGATAAAGCTGACGTGCATAATTTAAAAATTCGATACCGTCATTTGTCGGGACAACTCCTTTTGAAGTTCTGTAGAATATTGAAATACCTGTTTCATTTTCGAGTTCCTTTACAGAACTTGTAAGAGTAGGCTGTGAGATATATAATTTTTTGGCTGCCTGATTCATAGAACCTGTATCAGCAATGGCAAGCACATATTCTATCTGTTGTAATGTCATTTTTTCCTCCTGTTTTTTATTTGTGTTATCTTATAATAAAATTATATCATCTGAAAAAAATCAAGTCAATTAAAGCAGTTGATTTTAAATTCAAAATAATTTATAATATAAATTAACAATAATTCGATGGATTGTTTATGTAGGGGCGAACTGTGTTCGCCCGTTGGGGTATGCTGTAAACCTATCGGGCGACCAATGGTCGCCCCTACAGAAAATAAGGAAAATTTTATCATCGAATTGGCGTTGAATTATAATAATCTGAATATTAAAAAAGGAGACTTTTATAAATGATTGAAAAGGAAATTGCAGAGATAAAACGCCGCTTTACTATGGAAAAAACCAATATTTCATGCATAAGAGGCTGCTATGTCAGCAGCAAGAATGAAATTCTTTCTGAATTTAATCAGAATTTCAGCACTATGGAAAAAGAAGAAGCAGAAAAACTGCTTATGATTTTAAAGAAAACTCTTTCAGGAGCTTTGAATAAAAATCTTATTGATATCGCTTTTTCAAATGAACAGGTTATGAACGGCGAAGAACATAAGCTGCTTATGAATCTTAAAGACAATGATATAAAAGATGATGAACAGGCTATGGAGCTTTATAAAAAAATTATTGATTCCATGAATTCAGACAACAGCTATCTTATACTCCTTGCAGCTGACAAGTATGATATTCCGGTATACTCAAAAGATGATATAAAGCTTGATGATTCATCAGATGTATTTTCATATATAATATGCTGTGTATGTCCGGTAAAGCCGAGAAAATCAGCTCTCAGATATTCAGCCGGCGACAGTGCATTCCATAACATAGCAACTCAGCTTGTTATAGATAATCCCGGATTCGGATTTATGTTCCCGTCATTTGACTACCGTCAGACAAATATATATAATGCTCTTTACTATACAAAAAATACAGCTGAATCAAATGAAGCATTTATATCAAATGTTTTCAATACTGAAGCTCCTGTACCTGCCGATATCCAGAAGGATACATTCAATATGCTTATTGAGGAAACAATATCAGAAAAATGCGATATGGAAGTAATGCAGTCCGTACATAACAAACTCTCTGAAATGATAGCAGAACATAAGGCAAGTAAGGTTGATGAACCGCTTGCGTTATCAAAGGACAGAATTGAGGAAATACTCTCATCAAGCGGAGTTGACAATGAGCATATAACCGCATTTGATGAACGCTTTGATGAGGAATTCGGTGCAAAAACAGAGCTTATCCCTAAAAATATTGTTGATACAAGAAAATTTGAAGTAAAAACAGCTGATGTTTCAATAAAAGTAAATCCCGAAAAAACAAGCCTTGTTCAGACAAAAATAATAGACGGAATGAAATATATAGTAATAAAGGCTGATGAAAGCATTGAAGTAAACGGAATAAGCATAAATATATCAGATTATGATAAATAATTTTCTGCGATAATAATTAATGAAAATTCGACAATGAAATTTCTTCATATTTTGTAGGGGCGACCATTGGTCGCCCGTTCAAATTATGGTTGAAACATAAATCCAATATTTGTTTTCTGTATGTGAAATTGTTGTTTTTTTACCTGCAATTCCGATAAACTGCAACGGGCGACCAATGGTCGCCCCTACAAAACGGATTTGCATATTATTTAATCTGAATTTCAGATGAATGAATCACAGAAAATAATCATCAAATTTGCGTTATGTTTCAATCATAATTTGAATAGGCGAACACAGTTCGCCCCTACAGAAAATAACCGTCTGATTTGCGTTAACAGGCTATAAAAAAAATTAATAACATATAATAAATATATTGAATTAGACAATATCATTTCTTTATGCTATAATATAAAACATAGAAAACATATTATATCAATAGACTTTATTAAATTTGATTATAAAACTTTAACGGGAGGAATTTAAAATGTCAGATAAACATTATCATTTTGAAACATTACAGCTTCATGTAGGTCAGGAGAACGCTGACCCTGTTACAGATGCAAGAGCAGTTCCGATATACGCCTCAACATCTTATGTATTCCATAATTCACAGCACGCTGCTGACCGTTTCGGTCTTAAAGATGCAGGAAATATTTACGGCAGACTCACAAATTCAACTCAAGATGTATTTGAAAAAAGAATAGCTGCCCTTGAAGGCGGTACTGCTGCACTTGCTACTGCTTCCGGAGCTGCGGCTATTGCATATACATTTCAGGCTCTTGCCCAGCAAGGCGAAAATATCGTTGCTTCAAAGACTATTTACGGCGGAACTTATAATCTTCTCGCTCATACACTTCCAAGATACGGAATAACAGCAACATTTGCTGACCCGTATACAGAAGGTTCTTTTGAAGCAGCTATAAATGACAAGACAAAAGCTATATTTGTTGAAACTCTCGGCAATCCTAATTCAAATGTAATAGATATAGAAAAAATTGCTGAAATCGCTCATAAGCATGGCATACCGCTTGTTGTCGACAGTACTTTTGCAACTCCTTATCTGGTTCGTCCATTTGAATACGGTGCTGATATAGTAGTACACAGTGCTACAAAATTTATCGGCGGTCATGGAACTGCTATAGGCGGAGTTATCATTGACAGCGGCAAATTTGACTGGAAAGCTTCCGGTGCATATCCGTGGATATCAGAACCAAACCCGTCATATCATGGCATAAGCTTTGCAGATGCTGCCGGTGATGCCGCATTTGTAACATATATCCGTGCAATTCTGCTCCGTGACACTGGTGCAACTCTTTCACCTTTCCATGCATTTATATTCCTTCAGGGACTTGAAACACTCTCCCTGAGAGTTGAACGTCATGTTGAAAATGCTCTTAAAGTTGTGGATTATCTTAAAAATCACCCGAAAGTTGAAGCTGTTCATCATCCGTCACTTGAATCCGAGCCAAGTCATGAACTTTATAAAAAATATTTCCCGAACGGCGGCGGTTCTATATTTACATTTGAAATAAAAGGCTCTGAAGATGATGCAAAGAAATTTATTGATAATCTTGAAATATTCTCACTGCTTGCAAATGTTGCAGATGTAAAATCACTTGTTATTCATCCGGCATCAACAACTCATTCACAGCTTGAACCTGATGAACTTCTTGAACAGGGCATAAAACCTAATACAATACGTCTTTCAATCGGTACAGAACATATACAGGATATCATTGATGACCTTGAGAATGCATTCAGTAAAATATAACAGCCATTGGAACAGGAC
>DJFA01000033.1:0-4623 GCA_002431975.1 Ruminococcus sp. UBA5884 | reverse complement strand
ATTGATATAGTCATTATATCTTGATTACAGCTGCCTTTTATGCTATAATATATGCAATATGATAAATTTTTAAAGGCAGATGATATTTATAAATATGAAAAAATTAAAGGGCTTTACTCTTGTTGAAATTATAGTTGTAATGCTGATACTTGCAATACTTATGGGTATGTTTATACCGAATATGCTCGGATATATAAAAAGAACTGATGAAACAGCCGCCATTATGGAATGCCGGAGTACTGTAATAGCTTCACAGACTATTCTCAATCAGACATATGCATATAAAACAGCTGATTTTGAAGGAGTTTATAAAAATAATACTTATAATATTACAGCAAGTTCATATAATACTCAGAAGGCAGGTATAATAAATCTGTCCGGCTACAGCGGAATGACTGATGACCTTAACGGCGTAATATGTGGACTTGCCGAGGCTGATGGCGAAGTGCTGACAATTACAGCGGATTCTGACTGCCGTCTTCAGGAGCTGACATATGTTTCTGCCGGAGGCGTTAAGGTAGAGTATAATGTGGCATGGGACGAGGGATATGTTGTCGTAAAATAATTTTTATACATTGTATACAAAAAATATATAAAAATATCATTTAATTTGTCACTTGAAATTCCGCTGATTATAATATATAATTAAAGCATAAATTAAATGGATTGTTACTGATGATGTATCAGGCAATACCCTTAAAGTATATGTTTTATACTTTTATGGTATTGCTTTTTTTGTTATATGGAGGTGATAAGGTGAAAATCAGAAAAATTCTTAACAACAATGTCGTGATAGCCTGCGACCGTGACAGTCAGGAGTTTATTGCTATGGGAAAAGGTATCGCTTTCGGAAGAAAAACAGGTGACTGTATCTCCAAATCTCTTGCAGAAAAAATATTTGTTCTGTCAGATGATGATGTGAGAAACAGATTCCATGAAATGCTCAGAAGCATTGAACCGGAAAGCATTGAACTTGCTGAAAGAATTATTTCATATGCCGTTTCAGAATATGGCTTTGAACTTAATGATATAATCCATATCACTCTTGCTGACCATATAAATGGTCTGACTGAACGCCTTAAACAGAATATACAGCTTACAAATCAGCTTTCAGCCGAAATCAGAAATACCTACAGGAATGAATTTAAAACAGGTATTTATTCGCTCAGTCTGATAGAACAGTATACAGGGACTATGCCTATTGAAGATGAAGCCGCATTTATTGCAATGCATTTTGTAAATGCTGAACTCAAATCACAGACTCAGGATACTCATAAAACGGCTGTATTTACTGATGACATAATGAAATTTACTGAAAAATTCCTCGGGATAAATTTTAATACTGATTCAGTTCTTTATTATCAGTTTTTATCGCATCTTAAATTTCTCGCACAGAGAATTTTTTCAGATGAACCTTTCAGCAGCAGCAATTTCCTTTATGAGTTTTTAAGTCCTGAGTTTCCGCAACTGTCTGAATGTGCAGAAAAAATATCTGATATAATAAAGCTTAAATATAATAAAGTAATTTCAGATGAGGAAAAAGCTTATCTTATAATATACTTTGAAAAATTTACCCGATAAATATGGATTGTTACCTTTATTTGTATAAAGGGCATTACCTGAACTGCTTGCTGTTAAATCAACAGGCTTTTCAGGTTTTTTTATACATCGGAAAGGAGTGACAGAATTTTGAGTGAAACAGATAAAATTATCAGATATACCGGCGGAAAATCAAATATTTCCGGACTGTCCCACTGTATGACAAGACTGAGATTCACTCTTGAAAATCAGAGTCTTGCTGATGACGAAAAACTTAAATCATTGAACTGCGTCAGGGGAGTGTTCAGAAATAACAGCCAGTATCAGGTAGTTACCGGAGAAAATACGCTGAGGCTTTACAATGAGATTTCAAAAAAACTCGGATTATCCGAATCAGGTTCGCTTTTCAGCCGCATATCCGGAAATTTTAAAAAATACATAAAAAATAAATCAATAATTATATCAACTCCTGTATCCGGAAAGATAATTCCGCTTTCAGAAGTTGATGACCCTATGTTTTCTCTTGAAATTCTCGGAAAAGGCTTTGCTGTCATACCATCTGAAAATAAAATAACTGCACCGTTTGACGGTATGACGGATATGGTTTCAGATAATTCCCATGCGGTGCAGATAATATCCTCTGACGGCACAAAGCTTTTTATACATATAGGTCTTGAAACAGCAAAACTTGATGATAACTGTTTCATATGCCATACTGCGGAACATGAGTATTTCAGAAAAGGTGATGTTCTTGTTGAATTTGACAGGGAAAAGCTTGAAAATTCCGGTATCAGTATGGTTATTCCGGTAATCGTCATGGATTCTGATGATTATCATATAAAAATCATTGAAAATAATGATGTCAGTTCACTTCAGGAAACTCTTACTCTTGTGAAAAACTGATAAATTTTAAATTTATGATAATAATAAATTATATTTTAATAAAAAGGAGTCTTTAATATGAAAAAATTCAATTACACAATCACTGACCCGGTTGGTATCCATGCAAGACCTGCCGGTCTGCTCGTAAAGGAAGCTGCTAAATTCAAATCAGCTGTTACAGTTGAGAAAAACGGAAAAACTGCTGATGCAAAGAAGATTTTCGGACTTATGGGACTCGGTGTCAAGATGAATGATACCGTTACAGTTTCTGCTGATGGTGCTGATGAAGATTCAGCCATTGAAGCTCTCGAAAATTTCTTTAAATCAAATCTTTAAACCCTTTAAATCTTAAAAAGGCGGTGTGAATTATATGAAAACCATAAAAGGAAAAGGTGTCAGCGGCGGTATTGCAATCGGTAAAATACGCTTTATCGGCGGTGAGGAACTTAAAGTAAGAAGAATCCACTGCGAAAATTCAGAAGCTGAACTGGAAAGATTTCATGCCGCTGAAAAAATTTCAATGAATCAGCTTCAGAATCTCTATGATAAAGCTGTAAAGGAAGTCGGCGAGGCAAATGCCCAGATTTTCGCAATACATCAGATGATGCTTGAAGATGATGACTATACCAGTTCAATCTCAAATATTATAACCTCTCAGAAAGTAAACGCTGAATATGCGGTTGCTGTTACTTCAGACAATTTTTCAGAGATGTTTTCATCAATGGACGATGAATATATGCAGGCTCGTTCTGCTGATGTAAAAGATATATCCGACCGACTGATAAAAAATCTTTCAGGCAAAGACAGTGAAATCTCCGGTTCAGATGAAAAGGTTATCATATTCGCTGATGACCTCTCACCAAGCGAAACTGTCCAGATGGATAAAAATTCAGTGCTTGCATTCGTTACCGCAAAAGGTTCTTCAAATTCCCATACTGCAATACTTGCAAGAACTATGTCGCTCCCTGCGATAGTAGGTATAGGCAGTCAGCCTGACCAGTCATTCAATGGAAAAACTGCTGTTGTGAATGCTGTTACAGGTGAAATATTCATTGACCCTGATGATGAAACAATTGCTGAACATAAAAAGCTTATCAGCCAGAATGAAGAACGTCTGAAACTTATAAATCAGCTTAAAGGCAAGGAAAATATTACTGCTGACGGCAGAAAAATAAATATCTATGCCAATATAGGAGGTCTTGCTGATATTGGTGCGGCTCTTAAAAATGATGCCGGCGGAATAGGTCTTTTCAGAAGCGAATTCCTTTATCTTGAAAATAATGATTATCCGACAGAGGAAGAACAGTTCTCTGTATATAAGACTGCCGCTGAAAATATGGCAGGAAAGCCTGTTATAATCAGAACTCTTGATATCGGTGCTGACAAGCAGATTGATTATTTCAATATGCCAAAAGAGGATAATCCGGCTATGGGCTGGAGAGCATTGAGAATATGCCTTGACCGTCCTGAAATATTCAGAACTCAGCTCAGAGCATTATACCGTGCCAGTGCTTACGGCAATATTCAGATTATGGTTCCTATGATAACATCTGTATGGGAAGTAAAGGAAATTAAAAAAATTATTGATGATATAAAAAAAGAACTTGAAAATGAAAATATTCCGTTTAATGAAAATACTCCTTTCGGAATAATGATTGAAACTCCTGCCGCTGTAATGGTAAGTGATATGCTTGCTGAAGAAGTTGATTTTTTCAGCATCGGCACTAATGACCTTACACAGTATACACTTGCAGTTGACCGTCAGAATACCAATATTGACAAGTATTATAATCCGTATCATCCGGCTGTACTCAAGCTTATAAACATAGCTGTACAGAATGCACATAAAAAAGGCATATGGTGCGGAATATGCGGTGAACTCGGCGGTGACCCTGAAATGACAAGGCTTTTTCTTGCAATGGGTGTTGATGAGCTTTCAATGGCTCCGGGAAAAATACTTGAAATCAGAAAAATTGTCCGTGAAACTGATACATCAGAAATTCCGGACAGCGAAAAATCTGTTTATAAAATGTAGCATAACGCCAATTCGATGATTATTTTCTGTGATTCGTCCATCTGAAATTCAGATTAAATAATATGTAAATTCGTTTTGTAGGGGCGACCATTGGTCGCCCCGTTGCAGTTACCAGAATTTCAGGTGTGCAGCCAATGATTTTCCGTACAGAAAACAAATATCGAACT
>DJFA01000034.1:6864-22790 GCA_002431975.1 Ruminococcus sp. UBA5884 | reverse complement strand
TTTTTTGAAAAAAATTTTAAAATATTCTGATTTTATTGAATTAAACAGCTTTTTGTGCTATAATATATAAAATTAATTTTGGAGGACTTTTATATTATGAAAAAAATTGCAATATATCTGGCTGCTCTTGTCATGTCCTTTGCAATGTATGGCTGCAACGGAAACAACAGCAGTTCTGAAAGTACTGAAAATTCCGGTACAGATTCTGCGGCTATAAATATTGTTATGGGTTCAGGCGACAGCTCCTCATCTGATTCTGCTTCAAATTCAAACATTACTGATGATGGCTTTTCATATGCATCTGTTGAAAACGGAATTTCAATAACCGGCTATACCGGAAATTCTGAATCCATTAAAATTCCTGATACTATTGACGGCACACCCGTAGTTGCCATAGAAAACTATGCTTTTAAGGGCTGCGATTTTATAAAGAACGCTGAAATTCCTGATTCTGTCATCTCAATAGGATATGAAGCATTTGAAGGAACTGCTTTTCTTGCAGAAAAAACCGATGATTTTGTAATTTTAGGAAAAAGTCTTTACAAATACAATGGTTCTGACGCAAGTGTTACCATTCCTGATAATGTAAATTATATTTCTCCTAACGCATTTTATCAGAATGATACTCTTAAAGAAGTTACAATAAAATCCAGTGTTCAGAAAATAGGAAGTGCGGCGTTTTCAAACTGTCAGGCTCTTGAAAAGGCTGTAATTGAGGAAGGCGTTGAAGAAATCCTCTCCGGAGCGTTTTCATCATGCACATCATTGAAAACTGTTGAAATTCCTTCCACTATGAAGGCTCTCAGAACAGCTTGCTTCAACGGCTGCGAAAAACTTGAAGAAATATCTTTGCCGGACAACCTCGAAAGTGTCGAAGACAGAGCATTTCAGGACTGCAAATCTCTTAAATCCATAAATCTTCCTGATTCGATACAATATATAGGAAGTTACACATTTCTCAATTGTGAAAGCCTTGAAAATGTGAATATTCCTCAGGGAGTAAATGCAATTTACTCATCTGCATTCAGTGGCTGTTCAAGCATAAAATCAATAGTTATCCCTGAAAATGTGGAATCAATTTTCTCAGGAGCATTTGCAGGCTGCACAAATCTTGAAAACATTGAAATTCCGGCAAGTGTCACAAATATCGTTGATGCTGAAGATGAATACGGAAAAAATCCGTTTGACGGCTGTGAAAATCTCACGATAATAACGCCATCTGGTTCAGAAGCAGAAAAATATGCTCAGGAGCATGAAATAAACGTAAAAAACAGCTGATAAAAAAGAAATTCCGGTTCACTTCACACTGAAGTGAACCGGAATTTTTTATTTTTAATATCATTATTTGATTTTCTTTTTAATTACAAATACAATGATTGCAATAATTATTATCACTGATGCTGATATCAGAACTACAGGCAATACTATATTATTGTTATTTTTTTCTGATTGTCTGACAGTCTGAACTGCTTTTTCCTCTGTATCTGTAATTTTTTCAGTGGATTCTGATGATATTTCAGACTCTGAAACTGAAACAGCACCTGTTACCTCATTTTTTTCTGAATCTGAAACATAAACGGATTGTTTTTCTGATTCTGAAACAGATGTTTCTGATAAAGTTGTGGAAAAAACTGATGTTTCAGACTGAACAGCAGTTGTTGTTTCTGCAAAAGCCTCTGTTTGCGGAACATTTTCAGAACTGACAGGCGGCTGAGTTTCAGCAGCAGTTTCCGCCTGAGTCTGAGGAGGTTCAGTTTCAGAGTAAGGTTTTTCAAGTACTGTCAGAGCATCAAAAAATTCACGATGGTCAACTATTATAGCCTTATGGTCTTTTGAAATATTTTCCAGTGATATATCACGATAAGTGGTTCTGACAGAGCCGCCATAGCGAAATTCGCTGTTTTCATAATAATTGGTGCAGTCCCATGTGCAGTCAACATATATCCATCTTTGTTCAGCATCATAGTAAACCGCAGTCCATTCATGATTCATAACTGTGTTTTCGTCATCAAGATTTGAGGAATAAATTCCATCAGAAGGACTTACAGCAGAACCTCTGATATTTACGCAGTAAAGCCCCTGAGCATTGCACATTGATGAAAAAAGATTTGAAAATCCGGCACAGGTTGTACGTTTTTTCTCAAGAACATTTTCAAGGCTTATAACATCAAAAGTTACAGCATTATGTTTTGCATCAAGGTCATATGAAAGAGTGCTGCTGACATAATCAGCCATTGCACATATTTTTTCATAATCATCTCCGCAGCCGGAACATATCTCATCTGAAAGAGTTTTAACCTGATTAAGAATTGACTCAACGGTGCTATAGTCCCATGATTCAGAAATATAGTCAACTACAAATTCAGCACCATGGTCATTTATATGTTCCATTTTGGAGGTATTCTGCTCCACAACAGCCGGAAGAGCGTCCGCAGCATATATGCTGATATTGCAGACAATCAGGGAAAAACAAAGAAAAACGCATAAAAAAATATTTTTTTTCATATTCCGGAAATTCCTTTCATTTCAAGTGCATGAATCATATCAGTAATCATTCTGTTAAACGGAACGCTGATATTATTTTTTTCGGCTATTGAAACTATTGCCCCGTTTATGCTGTCTATTTCAGTTTTTCTGTTATTGGTGATATCGGAATACATTGAAGTAAATGCATGAGGCTGACGAAGTGAAAGATTTCTGACGCTTTGCATTATTTCATCTGCACTGAATGAAAGATTGCAGGATTCAGCGGTTTTAACAGCCTCTGAAACAAGATTCTGACATATTTCAAGAACATTGTTATTTTTCACGATAAATCCGGTAGGGATTCCGAGAACAGCAGTAACCGCATTAACAGCTGCATTAAGCAAAAGTTTTTTCCATATTACCCTAAATACATCATTGCTTGCTTTAGCAGATATGCCGCATTCAGAAAAAACATCAGCAATTTTTTCAGCTGAACCGGAAAGTCCGCCGATAATAGTTGCACCGTTTCCGCCATGACAGATATATCCTGTTTTTTCAACAGAACTGTTATGTTCAGTAGTGCCGATAAAAATTTTATCTCTTTCAGCAAATTCAAGAATATTTTCAGCATTTCCAAGACCATTCTGCAAAGTAAGAATATATTGTGAATTTTCTATTAATTTTTTATTATTTTCAAGAGCCTTTGCAGTATCATATGCTTTTACCATAATGACTGCAAGGTCAGATTTTTCATAAAAGCTGCCATTTAAAGCTGCTTTCGGATAAAATTTTTCAGATGAATTGATTGTAATGCCGTGATTATTGATAAAATCAACAGTATTTTTATTTCTTCCGATTATAACAACATCATTTTTAACTGAAAGCAGACTGCCGAAAAGACAGCCCATAGCACCTGAACCGATTACAGATATTCTCATCATAAATTCTGCTCCCTGTAAAGAGATTTCAGGAGTTTTATTTCCTGACCATATCCGTCAAGTGAATCCTGAGGAGTTTCAAGATAGAACGGGAGATTTTTAAGACGTGGATTGTTGATAATTGCGGTAATTGCATCAATGCCGATATAACCTTTTCCAATCTGTTCATGCCTGTCCTTATGGCTTCCGAGAGGATTTTTGCTGTCATTGAGATGAATTGCTTTAAGGCGGTCAAGACCGATTATTCTGTCAAATTCATCAAGAACGCCGTCAAGATTGTTTACAATATCGTATCCGCCGTCAAAAATATGGCAGGTATCAAGGCATACACCTATTTTATCGCTAAGTTTTACTTTATCTATAATTGAATAAAGTTCTTCAAATCTGCCGCCGATTTCAGAGCCTTTTCCCGCCATAGTTTCAAGCAGAACAGTAGTTGACTGTTCAGAATAAAGGCAGTCATTGAGCATATCGGCAATAAGCTGAATCCCCTTTTCAGAACCCTGCCCCACATGACTTCCGGGGTGAAAGTTATAGTAATTTCCGGGGATATGCTCCATTCGTTCAAGGTCGTCCTTAAAGACCATTGAAGCAAAATCACGCTTGTTTTTTTCGGCAGAACAGGCATTCATGGTAAAAGGTGCATGAGCGAGAATTTTTCCGAAATTATTCTGCTGAGCGATTTTTTTAAATTCCATGACATCATCAGAGCTGATATTTTTAGCCTTTCCACCTCTTGGGTTTCTGGTAAAGAACTGAAATACATCAGCGTTTATACTGACAGCGTCCTGAGCCATTTTTGTAAATCCTCCTGAAGCGGAGAGATGACAGCCTATCATCAGCATAAAAAAATATACCTCCATTTACGCAAACAGGCGGAAATAATCCGCCTGTTTCTTTTATTTATCAGTTGCTTTTTGTTTCATGGTATTCCTTGTCAGTATTTACGCTCCATACGTTATCCTTTGACTGAACACCGTTTATAATATTCTTTACAGCTTCAAAAGAAGTAGCCATTGAATGGTCCATATTGTTATATCTGTGCTGACCGTTTCTTCCGACACAGTAAAGGTTGCCGAATTTGTTAAGGTAAGCAATGAGCTTGTCAATTTCAGCATATGTATCGAAATAAGCCGGATAAGCTTTTTTGATTTTTTCACGGTGAGCGTCCTTGACATTTTCCTTGCCTGAGATTACTCCCATTGAAATGAGTTCCTTTATTGCAAAGGCGATACATTTATTGTCGTCCATATTCCAGAAGCTGTCGCCTTCATTGCAGAAATACTCAAGACCAATCCAGACAGTATGTTCAGCATCTTTTACCATATAAGGTGACCAGTTGTTGAATATCTGAATTCTTCCGAGTTTTACGCCTGTATCCTGAACATAAATCCAGCAGTCCGGAACGATATTTCCAAGAGTTCTGATTTCAGTTTCATTTTTAAGGTTAAGCTTGTCAACGAGCAGACCGACAGTAACGAAATCTCTGTACGGCAGACCATTAGCAATTTTAAGCATATCATCAGGAACATCATTCATACCGTTTACAAGGTCTTTTACAGGCATTGATGAAATGAATATATCGCCGTCAATGGTTTCAGGAGTGCCGTTATGGTCAATAACGATACTTTTAACGCTTCCCTGATTATCAGTAACAATTTTTGTTACCTTTGAATTCATAATGACTTTTCCGCCCATATTAATGAAATCGTTGAGAGCAGTTTCCCAGAGCTGACCCGGGCCGAGCTTAGGATAATAAAATTCCTCAATAAGAGAAGTTTCAACTTTTCTGTCAGCTTTTTTAGGGCCGATTTTTGAGAACATATCCTTTATAACGGCAGAAATTGAAAGACCTTTTACACGCTGAGAACCCCAGTCAGCAGAAATTTCCCTTGGGTGTCTGCCCCAGAGTTTTTCGGTATAGCCTTCAAAGAACATTGAATAAAGAGTTTTTCCGAAACGGTTTATATAGAAATTCTCAAGAGAATTTTCTTCTTTTTTTGCAACTGTGGATTTAAGATAGCTGCAACCGGCTTTTACAGTAGTAGCGAATCCCATATTAACAATAGTCTGTTTTTTAAGGCTTACAGGATAATCAAAGAATTTATGTTTATAATATATTCTTGAAACTCTGTTTCTTACGAGCATAACTCTGTCAGTTTTTTCAGGGTCAGGGCCGCCCGGAACGAGAGGTTTTTCACGTTTAAGCTTTATGTCATCGAAGGACGGTTTACCCTGACGAGGCATAACATCGTCCCACCATTTCATAACCCTGTCATCTTTTGAGAAGAAGCGGTGACCGCCGATATCCATTCTGTTTCCGTTATATTTTACAGTTTTTGAGATACCGCCTATTGAGTCAGTTTCTTCATAGATATAGACATCATAGTCATCAGGTTTCTGCTTCAGCAGTTCATAACCGGCAGTAATACCGGCAGGGCCTGCACCTATTATAACAACTTTTTTCTTCAATTTGAATCACTCCTGTATAAAATGAGTTTTCTGGCAACAAAGTTCCAGACGAGAACTATAGCTGCTGCAATAATTTTTGCGATAAGATAATGAATCATTAATTTTTCAGCAAGAATAAACATAAGAAGCTCAGTAAGTCCAAGACCTATAACACCGATTACGGCATAGATAACAAATTCCGCAGCATTATTGACTTTTGTTTTTTCAGCCTTGAAAACGAAAGCCTTTGAGAGCAGATAGTTAGCAGTAAGACCGAGGACGAATGCGAGGGCGGTTGCCAGAAACAGACCGCAGCCCAGTTGTTTGAATACAAAGAGCGAACCCCAGTCAACGATGAAAGCACCTCCGCCGACAAACAGATATCTGAACATCTGGATAAAGATGTTTGTAGTCGGGTCAGCGAAAAGAGCCTTGAAATCCTTGTTTTTTATGCAGCCGAACAATTCCTTCATAAAAAATTACTCCAAATCCGGTAATTCAACGGATAAACTGAAACAAATGCGGGGATACCGGTAATTTTTCCGCCGCCGCTTAAAACCGTAACTGTTTCAGTGAAAGCCTATTTGTATAGTATAACAAAATATAATATATTTGTCAATCCATATTTTTAATTATATCATCGATACCGGATATATCGTCAGCGGAAGCGAGTTCAGGCTGTTCAGATTTTTCAGTATTTTCCGGTTTATTGAGAAGATGCTGTTTATAGGCAACCATTTCTTCAACTATGAGGTATGAGGTATCAGGGGTAACCGGATAGTTTTCAGTATAAAGAATCCAATCAGTAAGAGCTGATATTTCTACTTTTATAGCATCGCCTTTCTTAACGGAATCCGAGAATGCCGGAGGAGTTTCAACAACGCCGTAAATCATCTCGTTATCAATTCTGTGAAGATTTATCCAGACATATTCCATAGCTTTTCTGCCGTCCTTGTCGAATGCAAGACAGATTTTAACAAGAGCCTTTGATTTGTTATGGAGATTAACGCCGTCACGGAGAAAACCGAGTCTTTCCCTTGCAAGCTGTGAAGCTCTGTTGTTTTCAGGAGCAGGAACGGCACAGGCAGCATTTTTAAGCTGTTCAAGAGGGATATCATTGATATCTGTAAGGATATTATTTTTTTCATCGCTTTCAGACATATATGCAAATACTGAGGCAACGAACATATTGTGGCTTATCTGATGGTCATTTTTTCCGCCTACTACCTTAGGGTCATATCTTTCAACAGCGGTTTTATAGTCGAGCCATGTAATTCTGAATTCATATTCAGGCTTTGAGAAGTTAGCGAAATCGAAAGGCTGTTTTTCGTCAGGGAAAGAGCCGGAGCAGAGAATATTGTTCACTATGCAGGTAAGAATATTTCCGCATTCGTTTACACGTTCCTTGTCTGCATTGATTATTTCAAATTCGCAGAATCCGCATCTGTTAAGGCCATGAGTATGCATCCAGACAGTCTTGCTTTCAGGAGATTCAGAAACTGCACTTACAGCACAGAGATGATAAGGAGCTGGCAGAGTATTTGACATTGCAGCCATTCCGAGCCATACGCCTGAGAGGACTCTTTCAGTATTGAAGTCCACCGCACCAGCCATATTAGGAATAATGCACTGCATGAATTTGAGCTGGAGATGATAACATTCAAGAGGATTTTCGTCATACTTCATAACAGTTGTGACTCCGGTAAATTCCTGCTGGAAAACCTTGAGGTCATCAGGGGCAAATTTATGCATAAAAACATATCCCTTAGGGATAGTGAAAGTTTCTGTATAAAATTCGATATTATATTTTTTGCCCTTATATTCTATTACAGCCACAGGGTGATTTGAACGTTTGCTGAGTATAACATCTGAAACTTTAAGTTCTTTTGTTTTTCCGAGTCTGTAGAGAATGGCTTCAGGAGTTTTTATTTCCTGTTTATCTTTCGGAACTGTCATCATATAGGAGACAGTATTAGGTACTTTTACTTTATTCAAAAAAAATTCCTCCTAAAAAAGTTATAGTGATTATAAAAACAATTATAGCATATTATCATAAAAAATTCTACATATTTTTTATGAATTTTTAAAAATATGATAAAAAAGAGGAATGCCGGAGCATCCCTCTGGAAAAATTATTCAGCATTATTATCATTATTGTCAGCCGGAGGATTATCCGCAGGCGGTTCGACAGGTTCGGGGTCAGGAGCAGGAGCTTCTGTAACAACAGGTTCAGGGGCATGAGTAGCCGGAGGTTCTGTTACTATAACCGGAGGTTCTGTCGGTTTAGGAGGAGCTTGTGTTGCAGGAGGATTAGTCCAGACATGAGCCTTTGTAGTCTGAACGTTGTTATCATCGTCCTGATTTTCCTCAGTATTTTTTTCAGTATTCTGATAATAGTAAGTCTGAGAATTTTTATAGTTGTCAGTATATCTTACTTCAAGGACTTCACCATCTTTAAGGTTGATGATATCGCCGCCCTTGACTGACTCACCGTCAACTGATATACCGATTACATAACCGTCAGCATAGCCCCAGTTTACTTCAGGTTTTGGTTCATACTCAATGCCAAGGTCTTCAAGCAGTTTAAAGTATTCCTCATATTTGTATGAGCTGTAGGAAGTAAGCATATAATCAGGGATTTCGACCTTTGCAGGGCCGTTGCTTACAGTAACTGTAACAGTGCTGCCGCTTGAGAATTTGCTGCCTGCGGGAATGGACTGTTCAGTAATTATACCTTTTTCAACTCTGTCATTATATTCATATTTAGGTTCTATGACGAGCCAGCCGAGGAAAGTTGATGATTCAGCGACTTCATCATATTTGTATCCGACAAGCTGCGGCATATCGCTGTCGCCGGTCAGACCGGTAATTATTTCGCCGTCAGTGCCTGTCATTTCGATAACGTTGTCAAGAGATGAGGAAGAATTTCCGTATATTGAGAGGTCAATATCATCATCTCCACCACCGGAGAAGAACGCCATGCAGATTATTCCGATAACGAGGAAAATAGCAATCAGCAGAACGCCTATCATAAGAGGAACTTTAACTCTGTCAAGAGTTGAAATAGTTTCTGCTTCGCTGGCAGTTTCAGCAGCAGCAATTCTCTCCTCACGTCTTACAGGTCTGTGATGCTGCTGTTTAGGTTCAGCAATCTGACGAGGTATAGCAATAGTAGCAGTACTTGTGCGGGTAATTTTCTCCGCCTCACCGTTTTCTTCAAAAAGTTTAGTGACAAGCTGGGTAACGGTCTGGATTCTGTCATCATTTCTGACAGCAAGGCCTTCCATAATAGTTTTTGAAACGTTTTCAGAGATATTTGGATTTATCTCATGAGGAGAACAAAGGCTGTCATTTGTAATTCTTGTCTGAGCCTCAGTAGGACGACAGCCGGTAAGTATTCTGTAAAGAACGGCGGATATGCCGTAAACGTCCGTCCATGTTCCCTGCCAGCCGCTGAGTGAATACTGTTCGGGAGCAGAATATCCATGAAAGAGTTCAGAATTTATCTCTGTATTGATAGTTCTGAGAGCCGATATACTGAATCCTGTAAGTCTTAGTTCGCCTTTTTCGGTTACCATAATAGTTTCGGGACTTATGCCTCTGTGGACTATTCCGGCATTGTGGATAAGGCTTAGAGTAGTGAAAAACGGCGGGAGCATTTTTGAAACCTGTTCCCAGGTAAGTTCTCCGGCATTTTCCTTTAAGTATTCGAGAAGGCTTATGCTCTCGATATATTCAAATACAGCATATACGGTATTATTTGCTGAAAAGATATCCGTAACCGGAGTAATATGGCTTATAGTTCTCATTTTTGCGATTGAGCGGTTAAGTTCAGCAAATTCGTCCATAAGAGCCTTATACTGAACTTTCTGATTATGATTTGCATTGACTGCAAGACCGTCTTTATCTCTTGAGCAGAGGTTTTCGGGCATATATTCCTTAATTAATATTTTACAGGCAAGTGTTTTGTCATAAGCAATATAATCTGCACTTTCACCGTTATGATGCAGAAGCTTGCCGACAATATATCTGTCATTGAGCAGAGTGCCGGCAGCAAGGTAAGGCAGCGGATTTGCAGAATTTCTGTCATATCCGCATTCAGGGCAGACAACGGCATTTCCGATATTTTTCATACAGCCGTAGCAAAGTTTATTTTCTACCAAAGCAAACCCTCCTGTTCCATTGATTGTACCTAAAATATCATAACAGCAATTTTTCAGATTGTCAACTTTTTTAGCATTGAAAACGGAAATAAAACCGCAATTGTATTATTTCTGTAATATTTTTTAACGATTATCAATATTTTTTTCAATCCATGAAACCAATTTATAAACAAGTCATCAGAGGGTAACAAGACCTCTGTTCATCATTTCCTGAACAGCGAGCATAATTCCTATTTTGCCGCTTGTATATGTGATTCCGCCCTGAAGCCATACAGCATAAGGTTCTCTCAGAGGAGCATCAGCGGAAAGTTCAATTGAAGCACCCATATTGAAAGCACCGGCAGCCATTATGACTTTACTGCTGTAGCCTGGCATATCCCAGGGTTCAGGGACTACAAACGAGTCAATCGGAGCACCTTTCTGGATACCCTGACAGAAAGCGGTCAGGAGTTCTTCATTTCCGAGTTTTATAGCAGCAACTATGTCGCCTCTCTGTTCATTTTTCTTAGGGAAGCATTCAAATCCGAGCTTTGTAAAGATTTCAGAGGCAAAAACAGAAGTTTTAAGAGCATTTGCAACTACATCAGGAGCCATAAAAAGACCCATAAACATTTCCTTGTTCTGACTGAGAGTGCAGCCTACCTCCTTGCCCATTCCGACGCAGGTAAGACGATATGAGCAGAGTTCAACGAGGTCTTTTCTGCCTGCAATGTAGCCGCCTGTGCTTGCAATTCCGCCGCCGGCATTTTTGATAAGCGAGCCTATAACGAGGTCAGCACCAGCCTGTGACGGTTCGGATTTTTCGACAAATTCGCCATAGCAGTTGTCAACCATGATAATTGCATCAGGATTTGATGAGCGTACAGCTTCAGTAATTTTTTCGATATCTGATATAAGGAGTGCAGGTCTTAAGGAATAGCCTCTTGAACGCTGGATATATGCGACTTTAGCACCTTTTACGGCATCAGGAATTGCTTCAAGGTCAGGTTTTCCGTTTTCGAGGAGGTCAACCTGAGAGTATTCAATGCCGTAATCCATAAGAGAGCCGTTTCCCTTATCTCCTGATATACCTATTACTTCTTCAAGAGTATCGTATGGTTTTCCGGTAACTGAAACGATTTTGTCACCTGTTCTGAGGACTCCGAAAAGAGCGGTTGAAAGAGCATGAGTACCTGATACGAAATTATGTCTTACCAGAGCATCTTCCGTACCGAAAACATCTGAATACACCTTATCGAGAATATCCCTTCCGACATCACCATAGCCATAGCCGGAACTTCCATAGAAGCATGATTCGCTGACACGATTTTTAATAAATGCTGAAAGAACCTTTGAACCGTTGTATTCAGCGGTCTTGTCGCAGCCTGCAAGGCTTAATGCACATGAATTTTCAGTATCCCTTGCAAGGGTGATAAGTTTATCATCAAAATTAAAAAATGAGTTATCAAACATTATAATTTCCTTTCAATCACACATTCAACGCTGATTTCCTTAAAACCGATTTCATGATAGAAGCTTTCACGGTAATCAAGGGCAAAGAGTGAAATTTTTTTACCCTGAAGGCGTAATTTATGACCGAGCCAGTAAAGCAGTTCACGGGCATAGCCGTTTCCTCTTGCAGATTCTCTTGTAGCGACCTGCCCAATCAGAACATGGTCATCAACATCATAGATTACTGTAGCGGTTGTACATTTTTTATAAAGGTATATACGGCTTATTCCCCTGCGTATTCTGTGAGAATTTTCAGTTATCCACAGACCATAGTTTTTCATATTGGGAAAACCCTCGGTAATTATCGCATAAGCCTCATCGAGTTTAGGATTTTCCTCAAGTTCAGCTTCATTGAAATGTTCCGGCATATGCTCCGAAAATTCAAACTGAGTGCGTTTAAGCTTATGGTATCCTTCAATATTTTCAATATTTTTCAGAACATATGAAGGAGCTTCAACTCTGTACGGAAGATTCATAAGGATAAACTGTTCGAGTTCGCCGGCTGGGAACTCATGGTCTGCACAGACTACTAAAGTTGCATTTATCTGGAACATATAACCTGTACAGTTATCATATTCGAGCCTGAAGAAGCGGCAGAAATCGTAATCCGTGCCGTAAGCCTGAAGATAGGCAAGGAATTTTCTGCCGTAATAGCTTTTTACAAGATAGTTTCTGTCTGCCTGATTAATATTATCAATTTGTTTTATCATAAGCTCTGAATCCTTGAAATCATTTCCATAATCAGATTTTCGCAGGCTTCGATGTCTGAATATTTCACAACGCATGACGGTGAATGGAGATATCTGCACGGAGCAGAAACAGCAAGAGTTCTCACGCCGTTTCCGGAAAGATGTACAGCACCGCTGTTATTTCCGCCTGCAACCATTGATTTTGTCTGACATGGTATATTTTTTTCCTTTGCAGCAGCAAAAGCGAGATTAAAAAGCTCCCTGTCATAAAGAGTGCTTCTGTCCATAAATGAAACTACAGCACCTTTTCCGAGTTCGCATACACGTTTTTCGTCAGCAGCACCGTATATATCAGCCGCAGTAGTAGTTTCAGCTATTACTGCAAAATCGGGATTAACCGCAAAAGCAGCTGTTTTAGCACCTCTGAGACCCACTTCCTCCTGAACGCTGAATGAGAAATAAGTGTCATATTCGATATCGCTGTTTATAAGGTCGATAAGTATCGCACAGCCTGCACGGTCATCAATCGCCTTACATTTTATTTTATCATCACCGAACATGATATATTCCGAATCAAAACATACGCTGTCGCCTGCCCTGACATATCCAGAAGCATCTTCCTTATTTTTTGCACCTATATCTATATAAAGATTTTTAAATGACGGAAATTTATCCTTTTCATCATCTGAGAGATTGTGAACAGCTTTTGAGCCGATAATGCCGTTCAAATGATTTTTTCCGACTAAAACGTGTCTGCCGGTCACAACGGAAACATCTATTCCGCCTACAGGAGCAAATGCAAGAGTTCCGTCATCTTTTATATATGTCACAATAAAGCCTACCTCGTCCATATGAGCGTCAATGAGGAGCTTTTTTGAAGGAATTTTTCTGCCTTTTTTGAAAGCGATAATATTTCCGAGATTATCAGTTTTATATTCACATTTTCCGTCTATCTGACTGCATATATAATCCCTTACGCAGCCTTCATCGCCTGATATGCCGCTGAGCATACAGAGTTTTTCAAGATGTTCAAGCATTATTTTCCGCACCTCCTGATAAATTCAGCAAGCAAAAGAGCTGTATTTTCGATATCATCAATATCAGTTTCTTCAGCCGGAGTATGCATATATTTAAGAGGTATGGAACAGGTAGCAGTACGCACACCGCAGCGTGAAACGCTGAAACGGTCGGCATTTGTTCCGGTAGAGCCGTTCATTACTTCGGTCTGATAAGGGATTTTCATATCTTCAGCAATTTTTACAAGATTTTCTGAAAGCTGTCTGTCAAGAACAGGAGCAAATCCAATCATACAGCCTTTACCCATAATTCCGCATTTTTCACGGGAATCATCAGCAGTAAGAGCAAAGCTTACATCAACAGCCACAGCTATATCAGGATTTATCTCATATACAGCAACAGCCGCACCACGTTCTCCGAGTTCCTCCTGAGATGAGAAAAGGACTGTAAGACTGCATGAAAGCTTGTCAAAATCATCTTTTAAGATATCAAGCATACGGATTACAGCCGCAACACCGCATCTGTCATCAAGAGATTTTCCTGAAATACGGCTGTTGAGGAGATTTCTGCATTTCGGAGAGAATGATATTGCATCGCCTAAAGACACTATTTCCTCAAGCTGATTTTTAGAAAATCCTGTATCTATGATTATATCGGACATTGCAGGAACTTTTTTTTCACCGTCAGAGAGATGAGGAGGAACAGAGCATATAATTCCGCAGATATCCTTTTTTCCGTGAATTGTGACTTGCTGAGCGGCAAGTATGCGTCTGTCAAGACCGCCGAGATTTCCGACTTTTATAAATCCGTCATCGGTGATATATGAGCATACCATGCCAATCTGGTCAATATGGGCATCTATAAGAACATGAGGTTTGTTTTCGGAGCGTTTTCCTATATTGCATATCACAGAATTATTTTTTATATAAGCATCATCGGAATACTGTTTTATGAATCCGAGAGCAGTTTCAGCAGCATTTTTTTCGCTTCCTGAAACTCCGTCAGCATCAGCGAGAGAAAAAACAAGCTTTTTAAGATTCATAAGGTTCAAAGCTCCTTTACAAGTTTTTTAAAATGGTTTCCTCTTGCTTCAAAGTTCGGGTACATATCAAAGCTTGCACACGCAGGAGAAAGAGTAACTATATCGCCCTCATGAGAGATTTCGTCAGCCTTTGCGACAGCTTCCTCAAGTGTTGAAACTCTGTATATTTTAAGATTTTCAGGATTATAGCCCTCATAGTCAGTAACAGCCTTTTCAATCTTGTCAGCAGTTACTCCAAGGAGAATAAGAGCCTTTACTTTCTGATTCACAGGTTCAGCAAGGGGTTCAAACGGGATTTTCTTATCATATCCGCCGGCTATTACAATAAGTTTCTGACTGAATGAATTAAGACCTGCAAGGACTCTTGTAGGACTTGTTGCAATACTGTCATTGAACCATTTAACGCCGTCTTTTTCACGGATAAATTCGATTCTGTGTTCAACTCCGCCAAACTGTTTTGCAACTGATATCATATCATCTGTTGAAACCTCACCCCATACAGCAGATATTGCAGTAAGATAGTTTTCAACATTATGGATTCCGGGGATTTTTATATCCGAAGCATTCATTATTTCAGTAATTTTTCCGTAATCGTTATAGCAGAGCATATTTTTATCATTAAGAAATGCACCGCATTCAGGAATACTTTTTCTTGAAAATTCAACAAGTTTTCCTCTTACAAGGTCTGAAAGAGAATGAGTTATTTCATTGTCGAGATTGAGAACAGTTTTTGAGAAAGCATTCTGATGAAGAATAATATTTTTCTTTGCATCAATATATTCCTCCATAGTGCCGTGAACATCAAGATGATTCGGGGCAATATTTGTAATTACGGCAATATCAGGAGATTTTCTCATTGAGAGAAGCTGAAAGCTTGAAAGTTCGACTACAGCCACATCATCTTCCTTTATATCCTCAATTATCGGGAAAAGAGCACGTCCGATATTTCCGCCCTTATGGACAGTTTTTCCGGCTTTTGAAAGCATTTCGCTGATAAGTGTTGTAGTAGTGGTTTTTCCGTCCGAACCTGTAACAGCGTATATTCTGCATGGGCAGAGGTCAAAGAAAAGCTCCATTTCAGAAGTTACAGCAATACCTTTTTTTCTTGCCTCGGTGAGAACTGGGTTATTGTAATACATACCCGGAGTGCGTACTATCATATCGCATGAAAATACAGCATCAAGATAATTTTCGCCGAGAGAAAAATCCGCACCGAGATTTTTAAGTTCATCATATACATCACCGAGCTGCTGAGGTGATTTTTTATCGCATACGGTTACATGATATCCTTTAGCAAGGAATAATTTTATAACATCATGATTTGAAACTCCTGTACCTATAACAGCCACATGACTGTTTTTTGTTTCGTCAAAGAATCTGGTTGCTCTGCTCATGAAAACAAGCCTCCTGAAAAAATTATATAGTTTAAGGCTGAATCTGTAAAACAGCCGTACTTTTATATTATATCAATATAAAGGAAAAAAATCAAGTAAAATATGATTAAATAAATACAGATTCATTTTGTAGTACCTTATAAATTCTAAAACTTTAAGCTTGCACTAAATTCAGCAAACTACGTTTGCTCAAACTTTTTTCAAAAAAAGTTTGACAAAAAACTTAAAAACATTAAAGGGCAGGGACTTCGTCCCCGCACCCCTGACCAGAGGCT
>DJFA01000034.1:0-6806 GCA_002431975.1 Ruminococcus sp. UBA5884 | reverse complement strand
AAAAGCTGGGCAAAAACTTTTATCCCCGTTCTTACTTGACTATATTATTTTTCAAATGGGCGGATATTTTGCAGATTGTATAAAGTAAACTTTCAAGCATTACAAAAATACTACAGAAAATAATCAGCATATTACAATAAAAAAGCGGCCATTATTGAAATGACCGCATAAAAATAATAATCAGTTTTTAATGCTGTGCATAGGAGCAGGAATTCTTCCGCCTCTTGAGATAAATTTCTCAGCAGATTTTTTATTTACCGGCATTACAGGGCCGCTTCCCAGAAGTCCGCCAAATTCGAGCATATCGCCTTCTTTTTTGCCGATTGCAGGAATAAGACGAACAGCAGTAGTTTTGTTGTTTACCATGCCTATAGCAGCTTCATCAGCGATTATTGCTGAAATTGTTGAAGGAGAGATATCTCCCGGAACTACTATCATATCAAGACCTACAGAACATACAGCAGTCATTGCTTCAAGCTTTTCAAGGCGGAGAACACCGGCTTTGGCAGCATCTATCATTCCTGCATCTTCAGAAACAGGGATAAATGCACCTGAAAGACCTCCTACATGAGAAGAAGCCATTACGCCGCCTTTTTTGACTGCATCATTGAGGAGAGCAAGAGCCGCAGTAGTACCATGAGTACCGCAGCATTCAAGACCTATTTCCTCAAGGATATGAGCTACACTGTCGCCTACCGCAGGAGTAGGAGCAAGTGAGAGGTCAACTATTCCGAATGGAACGCCGAGCATTTCAGAAGCTCGTGTACCTACAAGCTGACCCATTCTTGTAACCTTGAATGCAGTTTTCTTGATGATGTCAGCAACTTCATCAATATTTGCATCAGGGTGTTTTGCAAGAGCAGCACGGACAACTCCCGGACCTGAAACGCCTACATTTATAACGCAGTCAGGTTCACCGACTCCATGGAAAGCACCAGCCATAAACGGATTATCCTCCGGAGCATTGCAGAATACAACGAGTTTTGCAGGAGCAATACACTGTCTGTCAGCAGTCTTTTCAGCAGCTTCCTTGACGATTTTACCCATAAGAGCAACAGCATCCATATTGATACCGGATTTGCTTGAACCTACATTTACTGATGAGCATATATTTTCAGTAACTGAAAGAGCTTCCGGAATAGATTTTATAAGTTCGATATCGCCGGAACTGAAACCTTTCTGAACGAGTGCAGAATAGCCGCCTATAAAGTTTACTCCGCAGGTATCAGCAGCTTTCTGGAGAGTAAGAGCGAATTTGACAGGATTTCTGTCAGTGCAGGCAGCACATATCATAGCTATAGGAGTTACAGCGATACGTTTGTGAATAATCGGGATACCGTATTCCTTTTCAATCTGTTCACCGACTTTTACAAGATTTTCAGCTTTTGAAGTAATCTTGTCATAAACCTTCTGACAGGCTTTGTCGATATCGGAATCTATACAGTCGAGAAGGGATATACCCATTGTAATTGTTCTGATATCAAGACATTCGTCCTGAATCATACGGATTGTTTCGAGAATATCATTTACATTTATCATACAGCAGAATCCACCTTTTTTTGTAGTAGTCAGTTATTTGTCATATTCTGTGCATGGAATTGAAGATATCCTCATGCATTGTATGTATTGAAAGGCAGAGAGATTTTCCGAGTTCATTCATTTCGTCTGCAAGAACAGTGAAATCAGTATTCATATCCCTGATATCAGCCATCATTATCATAGCGAACATATCCTGAAGCACAGACTGTGAAACCTCAATGATATTGACATTATATTTTGCACATACGCCGCTTACCTTTGAAAGTATACCCACATTATCCTTGCCAACAACAGTAATAACAGCTCTCATAATAAAAAACAACCTCCTGATAAAATTTAATACTAATCTATTATAGCACAAAACGGAAAAAATGCAAACTGTTTTTTAAAAAATATAAAAAACAAGGGCAGACTGCAAGTCCGCCCTTAGGATTTTCTGAAAATTTATTTAAAATATCTCTGTCCGTCGATTTCCATGGTAAATTCAAGATTTGATTCAAACCAGTTTGACTTGTCAACTGAATCAATAACCTTTGGTGCATAGAAGTAAAGAGAACCGTCTGCACAGTCAAGACCGCTTTTCAAAGCATATAAAACAGCGATTCTTGTTGAAACCTGAACAGGTCTTTCATTTGTATAATAATTCTGGATAGTTTTGAACTGATTTGGCTGATGCAGAACATCATATACTGTATCAGGGAAAAGCGGAGAATTAACTCTGTTGACTATAACGCTTGTAACAGCTTGTTTTGAAGCTGTTGAAAGGCCTCCTACTTCACGTTCAACGACAGCACAGAGCATTTCGATATCTTCATCGGAATAGCCGTCGATATAAAAATCATCAGCCGAGCTTGAAAAATATGTAACTGTATCGGCTGATACATTCAGGGAAACTGCTGATGTCATAAATACTGCAAGACACATTACAACTGAGGCTGCTGCCTTTTTAAGATTAGACTTTAAACACTGCATAGCAATAATAGCTCCTTTTTAAATAAAATTTATGCCGGTTGAATATCTGTCCTTGGCGTAACTTATTTATCAAAAGTTACTGAAATGTTACAAATTAATTATATCATTTAGTAGACCTGCATATATGAATTTTTTTTAAATATTTAATATACAAACAGTTAATTTTAATCATTCTGTAACCGTGATGTAACTAATTATGACAATTTACTTACATTCAGGATAAAATTAATTAAAAAATGTTAATTATTTTATGCATTCAGACAGCAATATATCAGCTTTGCTGTAATATTCTGATGAAGAAATATGTAAAAATCAGTCGCTTTATAAAATCTGCATATACTGATTATTAATATTTGTTACCAGTGTGTAACAACTCTGTTTATATTCTGTTCATATTTAATGCCAAATCGATGATTATATTTTCAACTATAAAATTTTGTTACCTAAAAAATAAAAGGGACGAAATATAATCGTCCCTGTAATATCATATAAAATTTGAAATATATTTAAGATAAAATTTCTGTTTAACATCAGCCGCTGAAAGGATATGAGCCGCAAATTTTTCAGCGAGCCTTACAACTTTTTCCGCATCTTTTTCTGATATCTGATGATTGCTGAGGTCTGATTCAAGAGCCGTTTTAGTAGCATTTACAAATTCGCCGTTATGGAAAAAACCAGAATTTTTTTCTGCATATTCAGCAAAATCAAGATAAGTCATATTTGAATTGTTTTCTATTCCAAGAAATCCGAGCAGAGTTATCATATAAAGATAAGCATTGACTGCATTCTGATTGGAATTTTCAGTTGCAAAGCTTTTTCTGCGTTTATTTGTATTAATCTGTCGTCTTATCAGAAAAGCGGATATAATTATAACTATAAAAGCAGCTGAGAGTATAATAACCGTCAGAAGTGAGTTTTTGCTGTTATTATTCCTGTCATCAGAAACAAATCCGCCTGCACTCTGAGTCTGTGAGGTATCAGATGAAACAGATGAAGTTTCCGAAGCCGGAGCAGTAGTTTCCTCCTCTGAAACAGATGTTTCAGCTGCCTGACCTGTAGTTTCCGAAGCCGCAGCAGTTTCAGTAACAGTTTCATTTATTACAACGGTTACTTTCGGAGGAGCAGTAGTTTCAGCGGCAACTATTCCTGCATCATATCCGGGAGTAAATTCAAAAGGAATCCAGCCGAAACCATCAATATATATTTCAGCCCATGCATGAGCTCTGCTGTCCTTTACATCAATAGTGCATGAACCGTCAGCATTCTGAACTGCAAAGCTGAAATCCGAATCAGTAACTATATATCCTTCCGCATATCGTGCAGGTATGCCGCACATTCTTGCAAGGAGTATTCCTGCTGAAGCGTAATGAGAACAGTATCCTTTTTTGTTTTCAAGGAGAAAATAGCTTACAAAATCTCTTGTTGCAGGAGTTCGCCCCGGTGAAAGAGTGTATTCAGTATCAAAGGCTATGACATTTCTTATCCTGTTCATTACACTGTATACGTCCTCATATGATTTGCCGGAGCAGTTTTCAATAACACCTGAATATTTTTGTCTGACAGCATTTACATCATGATTGTCGGGAATCTGGAGATAATTATTATAGACAAATTCACGGTACTGCTGTTCTGTTTCAGAAAAGCTTTCTGAAATATCAGTCTTTTCTGAGCAGCCTGATGAAAGAAAATCCTCATAGCTTCCTATATACTGAAAGCTTGTACTGTATTCTCTGAGAGTATCAGATTTTACAGATGAATCTCTTTTTCTCTCAAAGCCGCTTGTATCAGCACCATATGGAAGATAGAGATATCTTGGATTTTTTGCAAGCTGACTGACTTTAACCATGCATTCAGCTGAATCAGGAACTGCGGCAGCTGAAAAATTAAGGAAATCCTGCGGATAAAGGTTATTTGCCTGCATAAGGTCAAAAAGCTGCTGATTGTCCTTATAGACTGATTTGGGGAAATCGTTCCATTGATTTTCTGAATAGTATGAGCCGGTAAAGCATTTGAAATATATTTCACTGTAGAGTTTTCTGTCAAATGTCAGTCTTAAATCCGTTTCATTTTTATAACTGATATCCGAAAACTGACCGAGTTTTCCGGGAGCAGCAGAAAAATTTCCGAATGATGTTGATATTCTGTTCATGCTTGCCGGAACATCATCTATAGTAAATTCAGAAACAGCAGTTTTTATGTTGCTGCGTAAATTATCGATTTTCTCTGAACGTTCATATCCTGAAAACTTTACAAAAAGCATAGCTGCGGCAAATATCAGTACAGTGGCAACTATAGTTATAAATCCGGTAAATTCGCCGGTACTGAATTTTATATGGCTTTTTGCATAGAAATCATTGCCTTTTCTTATAAATCCGGCAGTACTTCTTGAATCGCCGTCACGGCAGCCTGAAACTCCGAGTGCAACAGTAGCCGCCCAGTATGCTGCAACGGCTATAAATGCAGGATATGACGGTTTAAGACCGAAATAAAGACCTATTTCAACAGGAGCAAATGATACAAGGAGTCCTGCAATGAAATGAGGACGGCAGTATACCGCATATGTTATTACAAGCATATATATAAATCCTGCAAATATAAAGAATGACGTTGAAGCAAGCGTCTGGTCAACATCTGCGTCAATACGGTAGTACATTATTCCCTCACCCGTTATTCTCAGACGCTGAGCCATCACATTGTATATTGATTTGAAACCGTTTATAAAAAGCTCTCTCTGACGCACAAATATGGTTTCATAGAGAATACTTGCCGGAAGTATAAGCAGTTTGAGTCTTCCGGGAAGATTTAAAATCACTGTGAAAATTATAAAAAAAGCCGTCATATACATGATGAGCATAGCTTTATTTATACTGAATTCAAAATATGAGAGGAATGTGAACATTCCCCCATAGCAGCCGAGAGCCGCTGTAAATGCAAGGATAATATGCTTCAGAGGCAGTATTTTCCTTGAAACTGAAAGCGTTATATTATCCCTTACAGAAATTCCGCTGTCTGAAAAGGTATGCATTATATATCACTCCTTTTTTATGTATTCAGACCAGCATTTCATAAAGACACTGATTGATTTTTCCGCACTGCACAGGGATTACAGTAACTCTTTCACTGTCTGAGCCTTCAAAATAGTCCGGCAGAATGCTGATATCATCAGCTATATAAATAATGGTTCTGCGTTCAGTATTTTCATCTGAACATATGCTTTTAAAAATCTCCTTTGTCATGCATGATGTTACATATATAAGGTGAGAATATCTGACACCTGCATCAGCCTTCATATGTCTGAAATAAGCCTTGCCTGTTTCAGTGCAGGCTCTTGAACGCATGACTGTTCCGAGGAATGAGGCAACATCTTCACATGAAGCAATTCTTCTTGTTACATACAAATCCTTTGTAACGTCATACCAGCCTGCATCATGAACAGCTTCAGTTTCAGCGATTGATTCAGAAACTGATGAAAATGTTTCAACAAGCGTATCAAGTTTTGACATATATCCGGCTGAATAGTCAGTACAGAACTCAAACAGCAGCAGAATTGAACAGTTGACCGGCATACTGTAATCCTTGACCATAAGTGAATCCTGTTTCATGCTTAATTTCCAGTGTATTCTGTTTATCTTGTCGCCGTCATTGTAATTTCTGATATTGAAAACCTCTGAACAGTCATCTCCTGCACAGCATTTTGAATAAAGTTCGCTCATGGTATTCTCATCATATGAATGGTCGGTGATTATATCAACCGGATAAGTATGCGGCATGATAACTATTTCTGTAGTTTTGCTGAATTTTTTCCTGAGTGAAAAGAGTTTTATATAGTCATATATGCGAATCTGTTTAAGAGTTACAATAAGTTTTCCGCAGTACTGTGATGAAACGGTAAAGGACACCGTCTGTGAATTGAGAGCCTGAACAGGTACTGAAGCACTCATCTTTTCAGGAACGCTGTCAAGAGAGTTCATTATCTCAAGAGTAACACGGGCATCTGATACCGGAAAAATACTCCTGTTTGTTATATGAACATCAACGGATATATCTGAATCCTTGTTTTCAGACATTGATGAAGATGATATATCCGCATCAGTCCTGAAGAATGCACATAACATTATGAAAAAAAGCACAAACGGCAGAACAGCCGCAAATACAAGCAGAAAAAGTGACATATTGTCTATATACATTATATAGAACACTGCAAGCACCGCCAGCAGCAGAACATATACTATCTTGCTTCTAACCATATTATCCGCACCTTATGAAACATAATGCTTTTTCTTTGACATTTCAGG
>DJFA01000037.1 GCA_002431975.1 Ruminococcus sp. UBA5884 | reverse complement strand
ATAAACGAAAAATTCCTTGTTTTCAATTATAAAATTTTGTTGTCGAATTGGAGTTAAATTATAATCAAAGCTTTTCTGCAATTCTTCTTCTGATATTTTCGTCCTGTATATTTGTAAGACCGAAATCCTTTTCTTTATAGTTCCAGTATGCACGTCCGATGTTGTATTTGTCAAAAACAGCACAGATATCATTTACCCATCTGATTTTTGATTCATCATCAGCAAGGTCAATAACGCCGTATTCTCCGCAGTAAAGAGGTATATCCCGTTCAGCCGCAGTTTCAAGAGCTTCTTTGAACATTATTTCAAAAAATTCACAGCCTGTATCGGTAAGATTGCTGTTATTTACTGCTCCAACAAGTTCCTTTGAAAGTTCTTTGCTGAAACGGCGGTATTCATCTATCGGACGTGGATATTCAATTCTGAAATCAGTTTTCATACTGTCTACCCAGTATGCTCCCTGATGTGTGAAAATCAGCGGTTCATAACAGTGAAAAGTATATGCAACCTTTCTGTCATCAGTAACCGCAAGTTCAGGAACACTTACAACGCTGTTATATCTTGTTCCGCCAAATATTATCCATACATCAGGTGCAATATCATGAATTGTTTTAATTGCTTTCAGAGCAATTCTGTTCCATTCCTCAGCTATTTCAGGTTCGATAATTTCATTGAGCAGTTCAAATGCTGTCATATCAGAATATTTTCCGTATCTTTCAGCAAGACCTCTCCAGAGTTTGTAAAATCTTTCCTGAAATTCAGTGTTATAAAAGAATGCTTTTTTATCTGTTTTGTCAAGTGGGTCAAATGAATAGCCAAATGTTTTATGAATATCAATTATCATATTTATATTATTTTTTCTGCACCATTCAATACAATTGTCGATGTATTTATATCCTTCCGGTTTTGCAGAACCATCCTCATTTTCAATAAGCATATAGTCAACAGGAACTCTTACATGGTCAAGTCCAAGTGAAGCAATATAAGCTATATCCTTTTCAGTTATAAATGTATCATAATGATGAGCAGATGTATCATCTGTCTGTGAGAGCCAGCCTCCCAGATTTATTCCATGCACAAAACCTTTTAATTCACGCATATCCGTTACTTCCTTTCTGATAAATTATTAAAAAAAATTTTTTTCCGCTTCATTGATTTCTGTAATTGATTATACATTATTTTTTTTAATTAATCTATCATATTTATTGTTTTTTTATCATAATTATAAGATTGAATTATAACCGAAAAAGAAAATTTCAGCAAAGCTTCTGAACAGATAAAATAACATCAATTAGACAATGAAATTTTCTTCATAATCTGTATGGGCGACCACTTATCGCCCATACACAAAAAAACGCACCGTCTGAAAGCTTTTCAAACGGTGTGTTTACTGGGTTTATAATATAAAGCTGTTTAGCGGATTTGAACCGCCGACCTCTTCCTTACCAAGGAAGTGCTCTGCCGACTGAGCTAAAACAGCATCAAACTATTAGATAGTATAGCACAGAGTTGATTAAAAGTCAATAGTTTAAGAAAAATTTGTGTTAATTAAAATACTTGTACATTTGAAAAAAGGTATAGTCAAGTAAAGAACGGGAATAAAAAACGGCGGCAAAAACGGCATACAGAGAGGTATGCCGTTGATGCCATCAAAAATATTTTAAGGGTTTTATTATTTATCTGTTACATATAATATACACCATACAGAGAAAATAAGCAAGATATTTTTTGTATAAACTACACTAAAATTAAAGCAATATTTTTAGCACTTTGCATAAATGGTGTATTATTCTGTTAAGTGAATCACTCCTACACGTACGGAAAAAAATCGTTGTAATTGTTTGACGTCAAACAGTAAGAGAAATCACCCCAGCACACACAGGGAAAAGAGGAAAAATTTATTTTAAATCGGATTTATTGAAATTGAAATTATATCCAAGAGTATTTTCCTGTGTATCTGAGTATTTGTAAGGAAGATATGTTACAGTTATTTCCGAAGCATTTTCAGGGACTTCAAAAGATATATAGCCTTTGATTGAGTTTCCGGAAGCAGCAGTGCCGCTTAATTTCTCGACATCAGTATCTCTGAGTTTCTGAACAGCGGCGGAATTTGCAGTAGATGAAGTAATTGCACTCATACCTGCATCTTTTCCGTCAACGGAGATAGTGAAGTCTGAAAGACGGTTTACTTCAATATCTGCCTCAGTAGTATTTTTTATATTGAGGACTGCATACATAAGAGTAGTATTGTCAGCAGTTTTTTCAACTGTAATTGCAGCATCTTCGAGAGTTACGGAAATACCGCCTTGCTCAAGGGTATCGCCTATAGTGCCGTCAACCGAGTTTACCGGCGGAGCGGCTTCTGTAACGGTCTGTGCAGCTGCATCAGGCACTGAAGCAGAAGAGCTGTCATCACCGAGCATAGCACCTGAAGAAGATGATGAGTCATAGTAGACAATGCTGTTTGAGGAACTGTCGTCTTTTCCGTTGCATCCCGTCATCAGTGAAGCTGAAATGAGGATTGCAGAAAGAATTACTGAAAGTTTTCTGAATGATTTCATATTTTCAAATATGCCGCCATAAAGGAACAGCAGCATAAACCTCCTTGATTTAATATAGTCCGGATTTGACCGGATAAAAATTTTCATTTGTTAATAGATATTATATCATAATATTCCGAAAATGTCTATAAATATAATTAATTTTTTCTGCGGCTGCTCATATAGTCATAATGGATAAGCTGAGTAATGAATTCGAGAATATCAAAAGTGGATTCTATGAGGTCGTTTAACATTTCAGTAGTAATATCAATCATAGTATCTGACGGATATCTTGTTTCGATATAAAATTTATTGACAGCAGTACTTTTTTCGAGCCATTTTTCAAAATTGTGGTCATACTGCATAGCCTGTTTGCAGAGCCATGTAAGGTTATGACCATCATAAAGGCGGTGACGTTTGAACATAAGGTAAGCTTTGAGAGCTTTTTCTATGCACTGCTGGCAGTGAAAAACGGCGTTACGCTGACATCTTTCGTCTTCAGCGAGTTTTCTTGCAGAAAAGAGGTCGGTATAAGCATAAACCATCCATCTGTCATACTGGCGGCTGTCGTTGTCCCTGTAGCCTCTACCCATAAAGCACCGCCCCTGTATTATTTATTTTCCATGCAAAGGTATCCTCATTGTCTTTAAATTCGTTCCATTCGGAAATACTGTAGAAAACAAGGTCAAAAGGAATATCGCTGTCTATCTGCATATAGAGGCTGCATTCGAGTTCTGGCATACTTTTTATGCCATCGCCGACTATGAGAGCGAGTTTAAAGCTTTTTATGCGGTTGAAGTTATCGGTTTTGAAGCTTATGAGCATAATTTTTATGATACTTGGGCAAAGCTTTACGATTTCGTCTGAAACCTTTGTAATTTCGGGATAGCTTGTCATAGTGAAATCACCTCATTTTTTATAATGAAAAGCGGTTTTTTGAATGTTTCATCTGCTGAATGAAAGAGAGTTTTTCCTCAGCAGTAATTTTTCTGCTGAAAGCCTCATCAATTGATTCAGGGGAAATATATTCCTTTTCGTCATAACTGAAAATGAACTTATCAGTTTTCATGACGCTGTATTTTGCGGTTTCGCTGTCAGTAAAATCGTGAGCAGATGTTCTGTCCCAGAAAACATTTTTAGATATAAGCTTTGAAGGATTTCCGGCGAATGAAACGTTTGACGGGACAGTTTTTCCGGATACGAGTGACATAGCACCTATAATGCTTCCTGAGGCTATTCTTGAGCCTTTGAGTATCATAGCGTCCTGAGCAACCCATACATGGTCGCCGATAAAAATGCTTCTGCTTGGATTTTTTCTTGTAAAGTTTTCAGTGGAATAGATGAGATGAGGGTCAGCAATTCTGAACCATATTCCTCTTGAGAACATATTGTCATCACCTATAAATATATGTTTCTGTTCTGAGAGAAGGAGAGTTATTTTATCAGTAAATGAGTTGTTTCTGCCGATATGGCATACAGAATTGTTGAATACAACGATATGGACACAGTAATGTCTGTTGCTTTTTCCGAGGTATACGAGTGAGTTGTCGCATTTGAAGTTTATATTGCTGTTTTTGAGGCATACATGTTCTTCGCAGAAAAGAACATTGTTTACACCCTGAAATCTGATTGCAGACTTATCCATTTCCGGAAATGTTCCGAGTATTTTATTATTTTTAAGACCGGCAAGGTCTTTTTCGCAAGTTATTTTTTCCATAGACATATCTCCCTTTTGTTTTATATTAACGCTGATTTGTTTTGTAGGGGTGACCATCGGTCGTCCGTTATGGTTTAACCATAATTCAGGCGGGCGACCAATGGTCGCCCCTACAGAATAAACGAAAAATTTTGTATGTTTTGTTGTCAAATTGGCGTTATATTACAGCAGACGCATGACGTGTTACATGACAGCCTACATTGACAGCCACCGGCAGACCTGCAATATGGGTAGGAGCTTCCTCAATATTGACAGCCAGAGCAGTAACTGTTCCGCCGAATCCCTGAGGGCCTATGCCGAGCTTGTTTATTTCGCTGAGCATTTTATTTTCGAGTTCTGCATAAAGAGTCTTGCTGTTTCTGACTGAAACGTCACGGCAGAGAGCTTTTTTTGCAAGATATGCACAGTATTCAAAATTTCCGCCTATACCGACTCCTACAACTATCGGAGGACATGGGTTGCTTCCGGCTTTTGCGATACTGTCGGTTACAAAACGGACTATATCGTCATGTGTGGCAGACGGAGTGAACATTTTAAGGGCAGACATATTTTCACTTCCGAATCCTTTAGGACATACATCTATCTGAACGCTTTCACCGTCAGTTATTTCAGTATGGACTACAGGAGGGGTATTGTCGCCGGTATTTACACGTTCGAGAGGGTCGCCCACTACGGAACATCTTAAAAATCCCTCTGTATAGCCTCTTGAAACGCCTTTGTTTATGGCATCTCTTAAAGAGCCGCCCTCAAAATGAACGTCCTGACCTATTTTTAAGAATATGACAGCCATTCCTGTATCCTGACATATCGGGAGATTTTCTTCCTTTGCAGCCTTTATATTATCGCACAAATCCTGAAAAACAGCTTTTCCGGCTGCTGACTGTTCACATTTTCCGCATTCAGCAATTTTATCTTCAAGGCTTTTTGGAAGATAAAGATTAGCTTTTATGCAGAGGTCACGTATTGTATCTTCAATTATCCTGACATTTATTGTACGCAAGAATAACACTTCCTTTTTATTTTCATTTAATACAGATTACAGAAGTTCAGCAAACTATCGTTTGCTCAAACTTTTTTTAAAAAAAGTTTGACAAAAAACTAAAAAAGCGTTATAGGGCAGGGACTTCGTCCC
>DJFA01000091.1:17290-21841 GCA_002431975.1 Ruminococcus sp. UBA5884 | reverse complement strand
GGCAACCAATGGTCGCCCCTACAGAATAAACGAAAATTTCTTGTTTTCAATCATAAAATTTCATTGTCGAATTAGCGTTAATAAAGGAAAGTCTGTTCTTTTTCATTTGTGTAATTTCAACAGAATTTTTTAATTTTTTCTTGTATTTACCCCGATTTTTTAAAATTATGGTTGACTTTAATGCTTTTTAATGTTAAGATTAAAATAGATTTTTTATGCATGAAATATTTTATATTAAGGAATGAAGATTTATGATAAAAGTTATTCTGATGTCTGATAAAGACTTTATCAGCAGAATGGAAAAGGCTTTCAATGAATTTCTTTCGGACAGAGTGAGCGTAAGATGTTTTTCACCTGCCGAAAATATCTATGACTATCTCTCGGAAAATCCGGCAGATATAGTTGTAACTGATGATACATTTGAATTTGACCACAGTCTGCTGCCTGAAAAATGCTCTGCCGCTTATTTTTCCGAATCAATTGATACATATATGATAAACGGTGAAATGGCTCTGTTTATATATCAGAATGTAATGGATATATACAATTCAATTATAAATATAATCCAGTGCAGCATTTCAGCCGAAACAGAAGATGATGAGGAAAATACAGTATCTGCTGAACCAAAACAGCATATATTTACATTTTTCTCATGTACAGGCGGTTCGGGCGGTTCAGTATTTTCAAAAGCCTTTGCAGTAAACAAGGCTGCTGAAAAGAAAAAGGTGCTTTATATACCTCTTGAGGTTACTACAAGTGCAAACACCGTATTCACCGGCAGCGATGATGCCCTTTCACTGAGCGACATATTCCATGATATCTCAACTGACAAGGACGTAAAGGAAATAAAGAAAACTATTTCAAGAGCCGCTGCATATGATGAAAATTACAATGTTTATTTCATACCTCCGTTCTATACCGTAAATGATGTGTTTTCAGTAACTGAAAATCAGTTTATGAAATTCATGGAGCTGATTTCAGAAGAAGATTTTTCTGTAATAGTAATGGACGCAGATTTTTCACTCCCTGCAATCCTTAATCCGCTTATCAGAAAAACTGATTCAATAGTCATGGTTTCAAATGGTACAGAACATTCAAATCTTGCAATAGACAGAATTTATAACTATATAAACTTTATCGGTGAAAACTGTACTGACAAGCTTAATATAATCTATAACCGCTTTGTAAACGGCACAAGCAGAATATATACAAGAAACAGAATAAATATCCTTGGCGGCATAGGAAAATTAAGCAAATCATCAAGAAAATATATTATCGAAAATGTTTCAAAATCAGAAGTATTTTCAGATTTGCAGTAAAAAGGAAGGTTAGTTTATGGAAAATTTTGTTCATGAAAACGGCATTCTGTGTTTTGCTGCTGAAAGCAATACAATTGACAGATTTGCTGAAAATATGATTAAATACAATAAAATGCAGTGTATTGCTCCGTTTACATATGACAGCGACAAGGGTACTATATACTATGATGTAAAAGGTCTTGCAGTGCTTGAAAATATCCTTAAAATAAGCAGAAAAGCCGGCGAGATAGTAGGTATAATTGACGGCATATGCAGTGCTATGAAAGAAGCAAGAGCATATATGCTCAATGACAGTCATATAATCTTTGATGAGAGATTTATATTTGTAAACCCTGAAAACAATCATATAGTAATGCTTTATGCTCCGCTTATAAACTCAGGTGACGGAGATGCAGCCGGTCTTATGAAGCGTATTATAAGCTATGCACAGCAGGATACTGAAATACTTCAGCCTGTAAGCGTTGCACTTGATACAGAACCTCTTTCACTCAAACTTGTTGAAAGCGTTATATCTGAAATGGAGGGCAGGGATAAAATTGAACTCCATAACGATGAACCTGGTATTGATGAACTTCCTGCAAGTGAACCTTCAAACGGCACTGCATATATCATAAGAAAATCAACAGGCGAAAAAATTGAAATCACCGGTACTAATTTCATTGTCGGAAAATCTCCTGAATATGCAAAGTATGTAATCAGAAACAACAGGGCTATAAGCCGTGTACACGCTACATTTATAATAAGAAACGGTACTTATTATATAGCTGACAACGATTCCAAGAATGGTACTTTTGTAAACGGTCAGAAAATCGACTTTGAAAATATGGCAGAACTCTGTGACGGCGATATCATTCAGCTTGCAAATGAAAAATTCAGATTTGCTGTAAACAAATAAAATTTAAATAAATACAGCAAGAATTCCCCCACCTCTTTAGGTGGGGGATGAATTGCGTTCCTACTACGGACAAACTAAAAATTATGTGATATTATATAATCAGTCGAATAATAAAAAATGGTGATTATATTATGAAATTAGATAGTAATGCACATTCAGTGTTTAGTCTGAATTATCATTTGATGTTGGTGATAAAATACAGAAAAAGTAATAAATCAGGTGGAGCAAATATTGAAACTATAAGAAAATATATAGAAAGACAAAGTGAAAAATATGAAACAAAATAAGGCATACAAATTTAGGATATATCCAAATGAAGAACAGAAAATAATATTTGCTAAAACGTTTGGTTGTACAAGATTTATCTATAATAAAATGTTATCAGATAAGATAGATTACTACCAACAAACCAAACAAAAATTAAATAATACACCTGCACAATATAAGTCTGAATTTGAATGGTTGAAAGAAGTGGATAGTTTAGCACTTGCCAACGCTCAAATGAATTTACAAAAAGCCTTTACTAACTTTTTCACTAATCCTAAAAGTGGATTTCCAAAATTCAAAAGTAAACATAAAAACAGAAAAAGTTATACTACAAATAATCAAAAAAATACTGTCACATTGAAAAATAGTTACTTAAAACTTCCAAAATTAGTGGATTTAGTAAAAGTAAAACAACATAGACAGATACCTAAAGACCATAAAATTAAATCTGTGACTATAAGTCAAACTCCAAGTGGAAAGTATTATGCAAGTATTCTATGTGAGTATGAAAACCAAATACAAACAGCAGAACCTAAAACTTTTTTAGGATTAGACTTTTCTATGAAAGAATTGTATGTTGCAAGTGATAATACTTCCGCTGAATATCCAAGATATTTTAGAAAATCTCAAGAAAAGTTAGCAAGAGAACATAGAAAACTCTCTAAATGTGTGACAGGTAGTCAAAAAAGAAATAAGCAACGTCTTAAAGTTGCTAAACTACACGAAAAAGTAGCTAATCAAAGAAAAGACTTCCTGCATAAATTATCAAGGCAGATAGCCAATACCTATGATTGTGTATGTATTGAAGATTTGGATATGAAAGCTATGTCACAAGCATTGAATTTTGGAAAATCTGTTGCTGATAACGGTTGGGGTATGTTTACAACTTTTCTAAAGTATAAACTTGAAGATTTAGGAAAGCAACTTATCAAAATAGATAAATGGTTTCCAAGTTCAAAAACTTGCAGTAAATGTGGAAACGTCAAAGAAAATTTATCGCTTAGCGATAGAGTATATCATTGTAACTATTGTGGAATTACTATCAATCGTGACTATAATGCAAGTATGAACATAAAAAATCAAGGTATGAAGTTAGTAATATCTTAGAATATTATATCATAAAACCGTGGGACACACGGGGTTAGTCCATTGATACTTACATCATCAGATGTATTGAGTGGGAAACATCTGTTAAATCAGAAGCCCCCACCTCTTTAGGTGGGGGGAGTATGTCACTATGGACATTCAGTGTATTTTGTGCTATAATAATACTGGTATTTATTTTTTAAGAAAGGAAAACAGTCCTATGCTTCATGAAAAATCATGCGGAGCAATTGTTTATCGAAAATCACATGGCAATATTCAGATTCTTCTTATAAAACACGTAAACAGCGGTCACTGGTCATTCCCGAAAGGTCATACCGAAGGCAATGAAACTGAAGCTGAAACCGCACTTCGTGAAATAAAGGAAGAAACAGGCGTTGATGTAATACTTGATACTACTTTCAGGGAAACTGTATCTTATTCACCTAAAAAGGATACTCAGAAAATTGTTGTATACTTCCTTGCAAAAGCTAAAAACTGCGATGTTCTGCCGCAGGAAGAAGAAATTTCTGATATAAAATGGGTCGATATAAGTCATGCATCAGCAATCCTGACTTATGAAAATGATAAAACGATTGTGAAAAAAGCTAAATCGGCAATCAAGGAAAGAATTATGTAGCAGAAAAAACAGGGACGCTTTTTAAAAAATGCGTCCCATTATTTTCAGGAGTGTTTTTTAATTATGTTTATATATTCAGATGATAACAAGAGATATCTGACGCAGAATTATTTCCTGCATCATAAATTCGGGAAAAAGGTTATAAAGCTCTCGCTCAACTGTAATTTTACCTGTCCGAACCGTGACGGTTCAAAGGGTACAGGCGGCTGTATATACTGTTCTGCAAGCAGAAGCGGAGATTTCGGCGGCTGTCCCTCAGACAGCATACCTTTGCAGATTGAAAAACAGAAAAAAATGATGTCATCAAAATGGAGTGACGGATTGTATATACCATATTTTCAGGCAGG
>DJFA01000091.1:386-17196 GCA_002431975.1 Ruminococcus sp. UBA5884 | reverse complement strand
CTTGAATCTGAAAATACGGTCGGACTTGCAATTGCTACCCGTGCAGACTGTATATCAGATGAAATGATTGAATATTTCAGGGAGCTTTCGCAAAGAACATATCTGACAATTGAACTCGGACTCCAGACTATACATGATGAAACAGCTAAGAGGATAAACCGCTGTCATACATATGCGGATTTCCTTGAAACATATTCAAAGCTTAAAAATGCAGGAATAAATATATGCATACATCTTATAAATGGTCTGCCGTGTGAAACATATGATATGATGATGGAATCCGCAAAAGCCGTTTCAGAGCTTCACCCTCACAGCGTAAAGCTTCATATGCTCCATGTTGTAAAGGATTCACCGCTGGCTGATATATATCAGGAAAATCCGTTTAAATTGCTGACACTTGAGGAATATGTAAATATAATCTGCGACCAGATTGAAATAATGCCCGAAGATGTCGTAATACAGCGTGTAACAGGTGACGGAAACCGTGATACGCTTATAGCTCCTGAATGGACACTTAAAAAATTTGTGGTTATGAATGAGATAGACAAGGAATTTGTAAGACGCAATTCATGGCAGGGAAGACTTTATGTATAAAAAGCTTCTGTTTTTTATTATGACAATTCTTATCGGATTTTCGGGATTCAGTGTATCAGCAGAATCATATAACTATGATATATGGGGAGACGCAGTGCCTTCACAGTCAGGATATGAGGCTGTAAAATCCGTATCAGGAGATAATCTCGGGATATCCGCATTTTCAGCTCCTGCGGATATATGCAGGGACAGCAAAGGCAATTTTCTTATCGCCGACAGCGGAAATAACCGCATTGTAATAACAGACAGCAGTATTTCAGAATCTTTGCATATCATAACATCACTTGAATATGGAAACCGGAAAATTACTCTTAAAAATCCATGCGGAGTATACGTTTCACCGTATGATGACTGCATATATATTGCTGATACAGGAAATTCAAGAATTATAAAATGCAGGGATTATGAAAATGCTGAGATGATAATTGAAAAGCCTGATTCAGAACTCTATAATGATACTGAAAAATCAGGATTTTTCCCTTCAAAGGTTATTGCCGACAAATCAGGTTTTATTTATACAATAGTCAGCAGTTCCTCAAACGGTGCATTGATGTTTGATAAAAATGGCGTATTTCAGGGATATTACGGGGCAAATCATATTGATACGACTGCTGAAATAATGATGAAATATATAGGAAATATGTTTCTGACTGATTCAGTGCGTTCAAGAAATTCAAGGAATGTGCCGTCTGCATTTGCAAATTTTGATATTGACAGTTCAGGCTTTATGTATACCTGTACTGAAAATGTTTCAGGGAACAGCATAGTTAAAAAAATAAATTCCGCAGGAGATAATCTGTTTTACAATACCGATACGGAATTTGGTGACCATACTGCATATTACAGCGTGGAAAATCCGGTTATATCTGATATTGACATATCGGAAAGCGGATATATCAACTGTCTTGACAGCAGTTCAGGGAAAATATTTCAGTATGATGAAAACTGTCGTCTTGTTTTTATATCAGGAGGAAAATCCGAACAGCTCGGAGGATTCAGAAATGCCTCTGCCATTGAATCTTCTGATAATATGCTTTATGTTACTGATTCCGCAAAGAATACAGTAACCGTATTTGAAATAACGGATTTCGGGAAAAATATACATAATGCAGTTTTATTATGCGAAAAAGGCGAATACAGTAAGGCAATGCCTTTATGGCTTGAAGCACTTGAATATGACGGGAATTATCATATCGCATATGAGGAGATTTCAAACGCATATTTCATCAGCGGAAATTATGAAAAATCAATGGAATATGCTAAAAAAGCTGAATCATCAGCACTTTATAACCGTGCATTTGAGGAATACCGTTCTGAACATTCAGGAAGATATGCAGTTATAATGATATGTATAGTTTCAGTATTGTTTATAGCTTTTAAAAAGGCTGATAAAAGCATAATTTTCAGAATAGCAGATGGTTTTGATGATATTCTGTGGCGAAAACAGTATTCATGGAAAAAAACAATTCTTATAATAATATTTCTTTTTATATCTGAAATAGTAAACGACAGACTGTATGGATTTCAGTTTCAGGCTGATTACTCAAAGACTTTCAGCATAGTTCCATATATTTTTAAAAGTGCAGTTCTTTTCTTTATGTGGACAGTGGGAAACTGGTCTGTCTGCTGTCTGCTTGACGGCAAAGGCACTTTCAGAAATATCTGTCATGTATGTGCATATGCAGTTATTCCGTATATAATACAGAATTTTATAACTGCACTGATATCACATTTTCTTATATATGATGAAAAATTCTTTATTGATGCGGTTATGATAACAGGAATTATCTGGTCAGCACTTATGATGTTCATGGCAGTGAAATCAGTTCATCAGTATTCAGCCAGAAAAACAGTTCTTGCTCTTGTGCTTACATTTGTTTCAATGATAATCATAGGCTTTATAATGATACTTTTGTTTTCGCTGATTGTAAGAATGTGCAGCTTTATATATACGGTATTTTCTGAAATCATATACAGAATACGCACATAGCGGGGTTTTTTTATGAAAAGATATATAATACTATCCCTGATTGTAATATCATTGCTTATGATAATATCAGTATACGGCTATGAAACGGATATTCCCGCAGAAGAAACTGCTGAAAGTACTGATATATCATCTGAAATGCGTTCTGAAAATGATGTTCTTGAAAATATGGAATGTGTTCTTGAAAATGAAAATTTAAAACTTTATCTTAAAAAAGATGAGGATTTATTTGCTCTTGTCAATAAGAAAAATAATTATATATGGTGGTCATCTCCTGTAAATGCAGGCTGTGATGAAAATGCTACAGATGCACTTAAATCCGAACTGAAATCATCTCTTGTAATCTCATACTATTCAGAAAACAGCAGTTCTGTTTCATCTCTCAAATCAGCAAAAGATGCTGATATATCATATTCATCAGACGGAAATTCACTGACTGCGGAGTATGATTTCAGAAAATACGGAATAAATGTAAAGGCTGAATATTCTCTCGGTGAGGATTTTATTCAGGCTGATATTCTTTCTGAAAATATTTCAGAGAATAAAAACTGTCTTGTATGCGGAATAAGCATAATGAATGCATTTGGTGCTGCTGATTCGTCAGAAAACGGATATTTTATAATTCCTGACGGTTCAGGAGCTGTTATAAATTTCAATAACGGAAAAATCAATGCAAAACAATATTCATCAATGGTATATGGTGATGATATGACTGCTTCATCTGAAAAAAAAGCTGCTGATTCCGAAAAAATCAGCCTGCCATTATACAGTATAGTGAAAAATGATAATGCAGTTCTTGCAGTTATAAGAAAAGGTGACGCAAATGCAACGCTTAATTCAGCTGTAAGCATTCAGTCATCAACTTCATACAATAAAGCATATTTTACTTTTACAGTTCATGAAAAGGACAGCTACTATATAGGCAGTGAGGAAAATCCTATAACTGTCTGCAATAATAAAAAAAATAACAATGATATCTCTTTAAGATACTATATACTTGATGATAATGATATCTCATACTGCAATATCGCTGAAAAATACAGGGAATATCTTTTGTCAGAACTTAATGTATCAGCAAAGGACTGTTTAAAAAGCCCTGACATATATATTGATTTATACGGAGGAGCTTTGAAAAAACAATCTGTTCTCGGGATTCCTGTTTATCAGAAACAATGTTTTACATCATTTTCACAGGCTCAGAAGCTTATTTCAGATATAGATGCTGAAAATAAAGCTGTATCATTCAGAAACTGGACAGATGACGGTATAGAACATAAAACGGATTTTTCAGGTTCACCGTCTGAAACTCTTAGCGGGAAAACTGATTTTCAGAAACTTTGTGAATATACAGAAAACAAATTGTATCCCGTTTCTGAAAATATATCATTTTCATCAGGAAACGGATACAGCCGTTTATCTGATTCAGCAATAAGAGTTTCAGGTTCTTATTCTGAAATATCAGCCTATGACTATGCATACGGCGTAAAGGATAAATTCAGAAAAAAATATTCATTGCTTTCTCCATCTGCATTAAGCAGAATATATGATGAAATTTCAGAAAATTATCCGTCTGAAAATATATCTCTCGGAAAATCCCTCTCTGTACTCTATGGCGATTACGGAAAAAACTATACTTCAAGAGAGGATATGAAAAATATAATAATAAACTGTCTTGAAAAGCTTGATATGAATATACTTGCAGAAAACCCGAATGCCTATGCTCTGCCGTATATTGACTGTATAACGGATATTCCGGTAAATTCAAGCAGATATGATATATTTGATTATGATATACCCTTTTATCAGATGGTTCTGCATGGTATTGTGCCATATTCATGTGAACCTGTCAATTCCTCTGCGAATACCTGTGATATGCTGATAAAAGCTGCTGCATATGGTTCTGCTCTTAATTATGACCTTGTATATTCAGATGTAAGTGAGCTTAAAAATACTGAAGCTGATATTTATTTCTACAGCAATTACAGCAATATAAATCAGGATTATCAGCTTGCAAAGGATATCATAAAAGCTGTAAAGGACTGTACGATTACCGCATATAAGCCGCTTGAGAAAGGTTTTGAAATATCATACAGCAATAATGTTAAAATCATATATGACGGCAAAAATTATAAAATGACAGACTCAAACATAAAGCATTAAAAAATCAGATAAAAATAACTTGACTTTTTTTTATGCAAATGTTATACTTTAAACAGTGAGTAAGTAACTCATTCCATAAAATTAATTAATAAAATCGTGCAGGAAAGACCGTTCATTTTGCCCAGTGAACGGTTTTTCCTTTGTTGCAATTCCTACAGAAATGATGTATAATATATATAAATAAGAGCAGCAATAAATAAAAAAATGTGAGGTATAAAACTATGCAGAAAATACTCGGATATATGAGAAAGGCTATATATGAATATGACCTTATTCAGGACGGCGACAGAATAGCTGTCGGAATTTCAGGCGGAAAGGACAGCCTTGTACTGCTTCAGGGTCTTGTACTGCTCCGCAGATTCATAGGCATTGACTATGAGGTTGTAGGAATAACTCTTGACCCACGTTTCAACGGCGTTGACGGCGATTATTCATCAGTAGCCGAAATGTGCAGGAATCTCGGCGTTGAATACAGGCTTATCCCTACAAATATCGGTGAAGTAGTCTTTGATATAAAAAAAGAAGCTCATCCGTGCAGCCTTTGTGCAAGAATGAGGAGAGGTGCTTTGCATGATGCGGCAATTGCTGCCGGCTGCAATAAAATAGCTCTCGGTCATCATTATAATGATGCAATTGAAACATTTATCATGAATCTTTTTACAGAGGGAAGAATAGGCTGTTTTTCACCGATAAGCCACCTTACAAGAAAAGATATATATCTTATAAGACCGCTTGTATTTGCTCCTGAAAATGAAATCAAAAAAGCAGCAGCAAAGAATAATATCTGTGTTGTAAAATCAAAATGTCCGGCAGATGGTCATACATCAAGAGAAAAAACCAAGAATTTTATAAGAGAAATGGAACATCAGAACAAAGGTTTTGCAGACCGTATTTTCGGAGCAATGAGAAGAGCCAATGTAGACGGCTGGGCTGGCAAAGCATATAAGGATTATCAGTCAAAATGCAAATTATAAGATATATTAATGCTTTCTGTAGGGGCGAACTGTGTTCGCCCGCCCAAGATTTCAGTAAACTGCAACGGGCGACCAATGGTCGCCCCTACAAAAAACAATCCATCGAATTTGCGTTAAATTATAAAAAAGCGGATAAAAATCCGCCTTTTTTGTTATCTTACCTTTGAACCTTCCGGAATACTGTCATCAGCAAACATTACCTTTGCACTGCCGTCCGGCATATCAGCACAGCATATCATGCCATTGCTTTCAACTCCGCAGAGCTTGACAGGTTTAAGATTTGCGACAATCATAACTTTTCTGCCGATAAGGTCTTCCGGCTTATACCATTTGGCAATACCGGAAACTACCTGTCTGCCGCCCATTCCGTCATCAAGCTGGAGGCATAAAAGCTTGCTTGATTTTTTAACTTTTTCGCAGGCAGTAACTCTGGCTACTCTGAGTTCAGTCTTAAAGAAATCATCTATTGTTATTTCAGGAGCAAGTTCAATTTTCTGAGTTTCAGCTTTTTCTTCAGCCTGTTCAGCATTTACCTTTGCTTCAATATCAGCGAGCATTTTTTCAGCGTCAATTCTTGCAAAGAGAGCTTCAGCCTTTGCAGTTTTTCCGCCGACTCTGAGCTGACCGAAGTTTTCAAGTGACTGATAATCGCTTATATCGGTATTTATCTGCTGGAGTATAGCCTTTGAGGTATCAGGCATGAATGGCTGGATAAGAACTGCTATATAGCGAATGCTTTCAAGGAGATTATAGAGGACTGTTCCAAGACGTGGTTTTGTATCCTCATTTTTTCCGAGTACCCATGGAGCAGTTTCATCAATATACTTGTTGCTTCTTCTTGCAAGATTCATGACAGCATTGATAGCATCACTTATTCTGAAAGTTTTCATAAGCTTTTCGACTTCATCAACAGTCTTTGAAGCAAAAGCAGTAAATTCACTGTCGATATCTTCAGGAGTATCAGGATTCATGATTACGCCGTCAAAGTACTTGTTTGACATTGAAACAGTTCTGTTTACAAGGTTTCCGAGAGTATTTGCAAGGTCTGAATTATATCTTTCAATAATAGTTTCATATGTTATTGAGCCGTCCTGAGCATATGGCATTTCAGAGAGCAGATAATATCTTACTGCATCTACTCCGAGCAGATTTACAAGGTCATCAGCATATATAACATTTCCTCTTGATTTGGACATTTTGTCTGTTCCGAAAAGCAGCCATGGGTGACCGAATACCTGTTTCGGCAGAGGTTCGCCGAGAGCCATCAGCATTATAGGCCAGTAAACTGTATGGAATCTGAGGATATCCTTGCCGATTATATGAACATCAGCCGGCCAGTATTTTTTATAGAGGTCTGAAGAACCATCAGGGTCATAGCCGAGAGCAGTTATATAGTTTGAAAGAGCATCTATCCACACATATATTACATGCTTATCATCAAAATCAACAGGTATTCCCCATTTGAATGAAGTTCTTGAAACGCATAAGTCCTGAATACCCGGCTTTATGAAATTGTTGAGCATTTCATTTTTGCGGCTTTCAGGGTAGATGAAATCAGGATTTTCCTCAATATATTTTTCGAGTCTGTCCTGATATTTTGAGAGTTTAAGGAAATAAGCTTCTTCCTTAGTTTTTTTGACTTCACGGCCGCAGTCAGGACATTTTCCGTCAACGAGCTGAGTCTGAGTCCAGAAGCTTTCACATGGAGTACAGTAAAGACCTTCATATTCGCTTTTATAGATATCGCCCTGTTCATAGAGTTTTCTGAATATTTTCTGAACAACTTTTTCATGACTTTCGTCAGTAGTACGGATAAAATGGTCGTAGGTAGTATTGAGGAGATTGCATATATCTTTGATTTCGCCTGAAACCTTATCAACATATTCCTTTGGTGAAACGCCGGCATTTGCAGCATATTCCTCAATTTTCTGACCATGTTCGTCAGTACCTGTAAGGAAAAAGACATCATAGCCCTGCATTCGTTTATATCTTGCAATAGCGTCTGTGAGGACGATTTCATAGCTGTTGCCGATATGCGGTTTACGGGAAGTATAAGCTATGGCAGTAGTGATATAAAATTTTTTCTTTTCCATATATTCTCCTCCAAATATTATTTAATCTTATTTTTTTTGACAAATTTGCGTTATTCAGCATAAAAATTTTATGTTTGAAAACAAGAAATTTTTCGTTTATTCTGTAGGGGCGACCATTGGTCGCCCGTTGGTTTATCAATCATTTTATCAATTAACCAATGATTTTTCATATAGAAAACAAATATCAAAATTATGGTTTAACCATAATTCGGGCGGGCGACCAATGGTCGCCCCTACATACAAACAACCCATAGAATTTGCGTTAATTAAAATTGCAGGCGGCAGATTGCCTATATAAAATGACATTTACATATCTGTTTATTATACAGCAAAAAAGAAATTCAGTCAATGCTCCAGTCGATTTCCTCAATTCCGTTGTTTTTAAGAAATTCATTTGTTTTTGAAAAATGATGATTTCCGAAAAAGCCGTTGAACGCTGAAAGCGGACTTGGATGAACTGAAGTAAGTACAAGATGCTTTGGATTTGTTATATATACAGCTTTATTTCTGGCATTTGCTCCCCAGAGAATGAAAACTACAGGTTTTTCACGCTGATTGAGCAGAGATATTACTGAATCGGTAAATTTTTCCCAGCCTTTTCCCTTATGGCTGTTAGCCTGACCGGCACGCACTGTAAGAACTGAATTGAGCAGCAGAACGCCTTCCTTTGCCCATTTGGTAAGGTCGCCATGTTTTCCGAGGTTGTCAATTCCGGTATCTGCTTTTATTTCCTTGAATATATTGACAAGTGACGGCGGAACAGCAACTCCCTTCTGGACTGAAAAGCTAAGACCATGAGCCTGATTAGGCCCGTGATAAGGGTCCTGACCTATTATTACGGCTTTTACATCATTGTATGAAGTATATTTGAGAGCATTGAATATGTTATACATATTAGGGTATATAGTCTGTGTTTTATATTCAGTTATAAGGAATTTGCGGAGATTTTTATAATAATCCTTTTCAAATTCGTCTTTAAGCAGACTGTCCCATTCATTTTCAAGACTGACCATTTTACTGCCTCCTAAATAGCTGGAAATAAATCTTATTTTTCTGAAAAAAGCAGAGAGTATTTCTGCACACTGAGTTTCAGCGATACCGCCGGTAAACTGCGGCTTATGATTATAAGGCAGGGAGAACATCTGCTGTACTGAAACAACAGAGCCTGATTTTTTATCATAAGCACCAAAGAATACATAATCTATGCGTGAATTTATTATAGCTCCGCAGCACATGGCACATGGTTCGAGCGTCACATAAAGCGAGCAGCCGCTTAATCTCCAGCGTCCGAGTTTTTGTGAAGCCTGATATATGGCTTCAATTTCAGCATGGGCGAGGGGATTGAAGTCACATTCACGTCTGTTGAAGCCGCAGCCAATAATTTCACCTGTATCATTGCATACTACCACAGCTCCCACGGGGACTTCACCGATATCAGCAGCACGAGCAGCAAGTTCCAGAGCTTTGTTCATATAATATAAATTATCTTTCATAATATTAAGATTATAACATAAAAATCATATTAATGCAATGCTGTTTTGCGTTAATAGCCATTATCCTTCTAAGTTCTGTATTTATTTGTTAAGATTATGGTTAGATGATATGTTCTGTAGGGGCGACCATTGGTCGCCCGCCGTAATTATGGTTAAACCATAATTCTGATATTTGTTTTCTGTATAGAAAATCGTTGGTTATCAGCATAAAATTCTGGTAAATGCAACGGGCGACCAATGGTCGCCCCTACAAGATTTTAAATAAAACAGGGATACCTTAAAAAGATATCCCATAAAAAATAAAATTATTCAAATCATTCAAAAAAATCACACAGATTATCTGTGTTCACAAATCAGCTTGATAGCAGTTCTTTCTTCACCGTCAATAGTGATATTAGTGAAAGCCGGAATGCATACAAGGTCAACGCCTATAGGAGCGAGGTAACCTCTTGCAATAGCAATAGCCTTTACAGCCTGGTTTGCAGCACCGGCACCTACAGCCTGTACTTCAACAGCCTTTTTTTCTCTGATAACTCCTGCGATAGCACCTGCAACTGAATTCGGTGATGAATGAGATGAAACTTTCAAAATTTCCATTGTGAAGTCCTCCTTAGAATAATTAAGTGATTTGTTTTATCAAATAGTTAATATTAACTGTACATATTATACTATATGGCGAATGATTTTTCAAGGGGAAAAAGATAATTTTTTTTGTAAAATATACTTGTATTTCTGTGCCGAACCATGTATTTCAAATCAATGGAATATAATTCTTTTAATGCTGTATGCAGAGCCTGTTTTTTCGTCAAAACCAACAATAACACCGTTTATCATTGGTTTTGTTTCTGCCTGAACAAATTTTACCGGATGATGCATTTTCATTTTTTCGATAGCAAGTTCCTTGCATACACCGAGAACTGATTCCTCAGCACCAGTCATGCCTGCATCTGATATATAAGCGGTATTTTTGGGAAGAATAGCTTCATCAGCGGTCTGTACATGAGTATGAGTGCCGATTACGGCGGTAACACGCCCGTCAAGATAATAGCCCATGCATTTTTTTTCTGCGGTAGCTTCTGCATGGAAATCAACAAATATATTTTTTACATCAATTTTTTCAAGGATACTGTCTATTACAGAAAACGGATTATCAAGTGAATCCATATATACAGTACCCATAAGATTTATAACGGCAAGCTGATATTTTCCCATATCGAGTATACAGAAACCTTTTCCGGCACAGCCTTCCGGATAATTGGCAGGACGCAGAACAAGGCTGTTGTTTTCAAAGAGTTCAGCGGCTTCATGTCTTTTATATGCATGATTGCCTGTAGTTATAACATCAGCACCGTATCTGAACAGAATATTTGCGGATTCATGAGTAATACCGTTGCCTATTGCGGAATTTTCGCCGTTTATTATGGTAACATCGATATTATTTTCTTTTTTTATGTTATAGATATTTTTTCTGATGGCATCACAGCCGGCTTTTCCTACAACATCACCGATAAAAAGCAGATTCATCAAGAGTTATCTCCTTATAGTTTTTAATTATGTATTTAATATTATATCATACAGGAAATTCAATGTAAAGGATTGAATTTTTAAAAATAACAATATATAATTAAAATAAAAAACAGGAAAATGATATTATGAAAATAAGTTATCGTAAAAAAAGAAGTCTCAGAGGCTATGCATTTATTTCAGTATGGCTTTTGGGGACGTTGCTATGGTTTATAATTCCGGTTATCAGTTCAGCCGGCTATTCATTTTTTGAATTTAATCCGTCTGACAGAAATGCAGAAAGACAATGGCAGGGTCTTGACAACTATATATATGCATTTACAGCTGATGCTTCATATTCAGAATATCTCTGGAAATCAGTCAGAGAAACAGCTGTAATGACTCCGCTTATAGTGATATTTTCGCTTTTTTCCGCAGTGCTTTTAAATCATAAATTTAAGGGACGAAGTTTTGCTGCGGCTGTATTTTTTATTCCGGTTATCGTGGCTTCAGGGCCTGTATACAATATAATTTCAGATGATATTGCAAAGGCTGTTACAGACCGTTCTGTATCTGATATATATGAAAGTTTTCTTATTTCTGCCGGAATATATGATGTAAACAGTTCACTTTTATCATTGGCAGAAAAATTATCATCTCAGGCAACAGAACTTATATGGTATTCAGGGATACAGATACTCATATTTACAGTTTCACTTGGCATGATACCGAAATCCGCTGAAGAAATAGCTCTCATCGAGGGAGCTACCTCATGGGAGTATTTCTGGAAAGTTGTAATTCCGTATATAAGTCCTGCAATAACTGCAAATATAGTATTTACAGTCATAAATACCTTTACATATCAGAATAATAAGGTAATCCGACGCATACTTGATATGCAGGCTGAATGGAATTATGGAAAAGCGTCTGCTATGGCATGGTCATATTTTATTATAGTTCTTGTATTCACAATTCTTTTCATACTGATTCTTAAAAAAATTTTCAGCTGGGAAGGGGAGTGATTGTTTGAAAAAAAGACTGATATCAGTTTTCAGATATTTTATTATATCAGGATTATGCTTTATAATACTTTATCCGTTGCTTTTCATGATAAGCTGTGCATTCAGAACGCCTCAGGATATGAATGACCCGACTGTTTCATGGATTCCAAGGCATTTTACATTTGATGTGATAAAACAGACTGCAAAAGCAATGAATTTCGGAAAAGCTCTTTTCAGCACGGTTTCAGTAAATCTTGTATGTGCGGCAATGCAGACTGTTGTATGTATGTTTACCGGATATGGTTTTGCAAGATACAGATTCAGATTTAAAAAACTGTTTTTTGCGGTTCTGCTTCTTACAATAATAGTTCCGCAGCAGATAATACTAATGTCACAATATTCACAGTTCAGATATTTCAGCATATTCGGAATATTTGAAATAAATCTTATAAATACACCATTTTCAATGTATCTTCCGGCGGCTATGGGAAGCGGAATACGTTCAGGTCTTATGATACTGATATTTATTCTGTTTTTCAGAACTCTGCCTCCGGAGCTTGAAAATGCCGCTGAAATAGACGGCTGTGGTACATTCAGGACTTTTATTGAAATAATTATACCGAATTCAGTCAATGCTATAGCTGTAGTATTTCTGTTTTCAGCTGTTTTTTACTGGAATGATTATTATACAACATCTGCACTTTACAATGACAGCCGTACAGTATCCGTAATGCTTAATAATCTTGATTCATGGCTTAATTATTCGCTTTTCGGGACTTCTTCGGCACAGCAAAGCACAAGAGATATAATAGTCTGGCTTGAAGCCGGCTGTCTGCTTTCAGTTTCACCTCTTATCCTGATATATTGTCTGCTTGAAAAATATTTAAGAAAATGTATTGAATATGCTGGGATATCAGGGTAAATAATATATTTTGTAGGGGCGAACTGTGTTCGCCCGTTTAAATTATGGTTAAACCATAAATTCGATATCTGTTTTGTACATATAAAATCATTTGTTTTTCGTCTGGAATTTCGGTAAACGGCAACGGGCGACCAATGGTCGCCCCTACAAAATTAATTTGCATTTCAAATGAATAAATTACGGAAAATAACCATCGAATTTACATTAATTTATTTTAATGATAGATTTAGGTTTGCATTAAATCAGATTGTATGATATAATTCTTTTCATAATATATAATCAGGAGTATTGATGAATTATGAAGATAAAAAATATGTTTTCAGAAAACAAGACTGTTTTCTCATTTGAAATTTTCCCGCCTAAAAAGGATTCCCCTGTTGATACGATATACAACACTCTCGAGCAGCTCCACGACCTTACACCTGACTTTATAAGCGTTACATACGGTGCAGGAGGCAGTGCCGCAGGAGCTTCAACCTGTGAAATAGCTTCGGTTATAAAAAATAAATACAATATCGAACCTGTCGCACATCTTCCCTGTATAAACTTTACTAAAGCCGAAATAACTGATATACTCAATGATTTCAAAAATAACGGAATTGAAAATATACTCGCTCTCAGAGGAGATATAAACCCTGATATTCCTCCTAAAAAGGATTTCAGATATGCAAGCGAACTGATACAGTTCATAAAACAAAACGGCGATTTCGATATTTCAGGAGCTTGTTACCCTGAATGCCATATTGAAGCCGAAAATATAATTGAGGATATCAAAAATCTTAAAAATAAGGTTGACTGCGGTGCTGACCATCTTATTTCACAGCTTTTCTTTGATAATGAGATTTTCTATTCATTTGAGGAAAAAGCAAGGATTGCAGGTATAAATGTTCCAATAGAAGCCGGAATAATGCCTGTTGTAAACAAAAAACAGATTGAAAGAATGGTTTCACTCTGCGGAGCAAGTCTGCCTTCAAAATTTACAAAAATCATGCAGAAATATGAAAATCACCCGGAGGCTCTGCGTGATGCGGGAATCGCATATGCAGTTGACCAGATAGTTGACCTTATAACTCATGGAGTTGACGGAATACATCTTTATACAATGAATAATCCGTATGTTGCAAGAAAAATAAGTGATTCAGTTTCAGGACTGCTTAATGTATGATTAAAATTAAATCTCTCAATCAGAGTGAGGCTCTGAGATATCTCGGATATAATAACAGTCTGCCGGACAGCCGTATTCAGGCTCTTATCGACAGCTGTGAAAAAAAACTCCTTGAAACAGCAAGACCCAAATATATATACAGACTTTTTGATATATCTGAAATGAATGACGGAATACATCTTGAAGGCTCTACTCTTGTACTTTCCGGAAATGATATATCAGAACATCTTAAAGGCTGTAACAAAGCCGTACTTATGTGTGCCACTCTTTCGTCAGATGTTGATATGCTTATAAGAAATGCCCAGATAGATGACATGACTGAAGCGGTGATTCTTGACAGCCTTGCAAGCGTATTTATTGAACAGGTATGCGATGAGGCTGAAAGAGAGATATATTCAAAACTCCCTGACAGCTTCTTTACATGGCGTTACAGTGCCGGATACGGTGACTTTCCGATTGATATACAGTCAGAATTTGTTGAAGTGCTTGATGCTCCCAAACGCATAGGTCTTTGCGTTACTGATACGGATATGCTTACACCTAAAAAATCAGTAACTGCTGTTATCGGAGTTTCACAAAAGCCTCTTGCCCCACGCAGGAAAGGCTGTCAGATATGCAGTATGCGTGAAAAATGTCAGTTCAGAAAAAAAGGAGGACACTGTGGATTTTAATAAACTTCTTGAAAAGGATTTCATATTCCTTGACGGAGCTATGGGAACTATGCTTCAGGCATCAGGTCTTAAACTCGGAGGAATCCCTGAAGAACTCAATATAACAAGTCCGGAACTTGTGACAGGTATCCATAAGGCTTATATAAATGCCGGTTCGGATATCGTTTATGCAAATACTTTCGGAGCAAACAGATATAAACTCTCTCACAGCAGATATTCTGTAAAGGAAATAATTCAGTCAGCTGTTGCAAATGCAAAAAAAGCCTGTGAGGGTACAGAGGCACTTGTTGCCCTTGATATAGGCCCTATAGGGCAGCTTCTTGAACCTACAGGCAGTCTCTCATTTGATGAGGCATACGATATTTTTAAAGAACAGATTGAAGCCGGAAAAAATGCTGATATCATAGTATTTGAAACAATGACTGATTTGCTTGAGGTAAAAGCCGGAATACTTGCCTGCAAGGAGAATTTTCCGAAACCCGTTATATGCACTATGACATTTGAGGAGAATTTAAGAACATTTACAGGCTGTTCAGTATCAGCAATGGCTCTTACTCTTACGGCTCTCGGAGCAGATGCAATAGGTATAAACTGTTCACTCGGCCCTAAGGAATTTGCTCCTGTAATAGATGAAATGCTTAAATGGACTGATATACCTCTTGTTGTAAAGCCGAATGCAGGACTCCCTGACCCTCTTACAAATCTCTATAATGTTGATGCTGAGGAATTCAGCATATATATGAAACAGCTTGCTGAAAAGGGAGTAAAATTCCTTGGCGGCTGCTGCGGAACAACCCCTGATTATATAAGGGAAACCGTAAAGGCTCTTGAAAATATAAGATATTCACGTCCTCTTAATGATATTCCGGCTGCGGTATGTTCAGCTTCATGCACTGTTGAAGTAAATCAGCCGAGAATTATAGGCGAGCGTATCAATCCGACAGGAAAAAAACTCTTTAAACAGGCTCTTATAAACAATGATATAGATTATATACTCAATCAGGCTGTTGAACAGATTCATGCAGGAGCTGATATACTTGATGTCAATGTTGGTCTTCCTGATATAGATGAAAAAGCCATGATGATAAGAACTATAAAAGCTTTGCAGGGAATTACTGATACTCCTCTCCAGATAGATTCAACTATTCCGGCAGTGCTTGAAGCGGCTCTCAGGGTATACAGCGGAAAACCTATCGTTAATTCAGTAAATGGTGAGGAGGAATCACTTGAAAATGTTCTGCCTCTTGTAAAAAAATACGGTGCTTGTGTTGTAGGTCTTACCCTTGACAAGAACGGTATTCCGAAAAAAGCAGAGGAACGTTTTGCTATTGCTGAAAAAATAAGAAACCGTGCTGTTGAAATCGGCATACCTCAGAAAGATGTATTTATAGACTGTCTTACTCTTACAGCTTCAGCCGAACAGGAAGGAGTTATGGAAACTCTTAAAGCTTTAAGAATGGTCAAAGAAAAACTCGGACTGAAAACAGTCCTCGGAGTTTCAAATATATCATTCGGTCTGCCGAACCGTGAACTTATCAATCATAATTTTCTTACAATGGCTCTTTCATACGGTCTTGACCTTCCTATTATAAATCCGAATGTTGCCTCAATGACCGGAGCAGTGCGTTCATATAAGCTTCTTGCAAATATTGATAAAAATGCTTCTGAATTTATATCAAACTATGGAGCTTCAAAGCCTGTACAGCCTGCACCTTCTGCCGACAAGAAAAATATTGATATTTTCTATGCTATAGAAAATGGTCTTAAAAATGACGGTGCAGCAATTACTAAACAGCTGCTTGAAACTCATGATGCTATGGATATTGTTAATAATATGCTTATTCCGGCTCTTGACAAGGCAGGAGTACAGTTTGAAAAGGGTGAAATATTTCTGCCTCAGCTTATTCTCTCGGCAGGAGTTGCTCAGGCAGCATTTGAAGTTATCAGAGAAAAGATGGTCAGCAGCAATTCTGCTCCCGTAAGCAAGGGAAAAATAATTCTTGCAACCGTAAAGGGAGATATTCATGATATAGGCAAGAATATTGTAAAGGTTCTGCTTGAAAACTATGGCTATACAATAATTGACCTCGGACGTGATGTTGAATATCAGGCTGTGGTTGATGCGGCAAAGGAGCATAATGTAAAGCTTATAGGACTTTCAGCTCTTATGACAACTACCCTTAAATCAATGGAGGAAACAATTGCTCTTGTAAGGGAAAATAATATTGACTGTAAGATATGGGTCGG
>DJFA01000091.1:0-219 GCA_002431975.1 Ruminococcus sp. UBA5884 | reverse complement strand
TTTTCTGTAATTCGGATTAAATAACGCCAATTCGGTGATTATTATTTGTAGGGGCGAACTGTGTTCGCCCGCCGAATTATGGTTAAACCATAAATTCGATATTTGTTTTCTGTATGGAAAATCGTTGGTCAACAGATTAAATTTCGGTAAAACCAATGGGCAAATATTTTACAGATTGCAGGCGGCAGTTTGCCGCTCGCCCCTACAGAATAAACGAAA
>DJFA01000095.1:31604-32839 GCA_002431975.1 Ruminococcus sp. UBA5884 | reverse complement strand
AATCTGTCCCAAATGAGTTTTCAACACTATCCTTTTTTTAACTTCACAGTTTGTTCAAAAAGTTTTCAACAGTCAAACTTAAAAAATGTTGAAAACTTTGAGTTTTCAACAAGTTTTCAACATTTTTTAAAGCTGATTTCACAGTATGTTGAAAACTTGTTGAAAAGTCCTGCAAACCTTGAAACTACTGAAAAAATCGAAGGGATTCAAAGCTGAAAATCCCTTCGATTTTTTACATATTAAGTAAAAATCACATATGGCTGTTGAAAGTGTTGAAAGATTGTTGAAAACTATGTTGAAAGATTATGACCATTTTGTTACCAACACACTTTGTTCATAATTAAAAAATGTTGAAAACCTGTTGAAAAACTGTTGAAAACTTGCACTATCTGTGAAAAAGTTTTATTACTTTCTGTGATTAAAATTCCGGAAACTTCCTATCACAGATTTTTATGCATTCTGCACAAAAATCAGTTGACAAAGATGTCATAAATGCATCTCACGGCTTGTTCAAAATCGCTATCATGAATTGCCACTATGATATTAAGTTCGCTTGAACCCTGGTCAATCATCTTGACATTTATTCTTGAATGAGCAAGTGCAGCAAAGACTCTTGCAGCAGTACCTCTGGTTTTTACCATGCCTCTGCCCACTACAGCAAGCAGTGCGAGGTTATGCTCCACTTCAATATGGTCAGCATTTACTTCTTTTCTTATATCTGAAATAAGCTTGTTTTCAATGCCTTCAAGGCTTGACTGGTTTACTATGATTGTGAGAGTATCTATACCTGAAGGCATATGTTCAAAGTTTACGCCGTATTTTTCGAGTACTTCAAGTACACGTCTGCCGAAGCCGAGTTCTGAGTTCATCATAGCTTTTTCGATTGTTATTGCAGAAAAGCCTTTTTTTCCGGCAATACCTGTAATTGTGTATCTGCTTATTTCGTCATTGTCATCTGCAACAATCATTGTGCCATTTGCATCAGGGTCGTTTGTATTGCGGATATTTATAGGGATTCCGGCAGTTCTTACAGGGAATATTGCATCTTCATGGAGCACTGTAGCTCCCATATATGAAAGCTCACGGAGTTCCTTGTAGGTAATTGTCTGGATTACTTCAGGAGCTTCAACGATTCTTGGGTCAGCGATAAGGAAGCCTGATACATCTGTCCAGTTTTCATATATTTCAGCCTTTACGGCTCTTGCGACTATTGAACCTGTTACATCAGAGCCGCC